>JALTEE010000339.1 GCA_027007865.1 bacterium | reverse complement strand
AATTATATCATAAATATTTTGATTTTAACATAAACTTTGCAGCAATACGATGGAAAAATACATAAAAATCGAAGGGGCACGGGAGCATAACCTTAAAAACATAGATGTTGTAATCCCTCGTAACAAACTCGTTGTCATCACAGGTCTTTCCGGTTCGGGGAAAAGTTCGCTCGCATTCGATACGATTTATGCGGAAGGTCAGCGGCGCTATGTGGAATCGCTTTCCGCCTATGCGAGACAGTTTCTATCGCTTATGGAAAAACCCGATGTAGAGCGAATCGACGGGCTTTCACCCGCTATAGCGATTCAGCAGCGGAAACTCTCGCACAATCCGCGCTCCACAGTGGCGACTACCACGGAAATCTACGATTATCTGCGCCTTCTATTTGCTCGCGTGGGAACGCCTCACTGTTGGATTTGCGGAAAACCCATCGTCCGATGGACTGTTCAGGGCATCACGGATGAAATTCTCACTATGCCGGCGGGACACAAAATTATACTGCTCGCTCCAATGATACGGAACAGGAAAGGCGAACATAAATCGCTATTCGAGCGGCTCCAAAAGGAAGGGTTTTTACGCGTCCGAATCGATGGCACAATAAAAACGATGGACGAGCAAATTCACCTCGACAAGAATAAAAAGCACAAAATCGAACTCGTCGTGGATAGGCTCACCGTCGAGGATAAATATCGCGGTCGGCTGTCCGAATCGGTCGAAACTGCGCTGCAATACGGCGACGGTCTGCTCGTTGTGCTCGATTACGACACAGGCGAGGAGCGCTTTTTCTCGGAAAAGATGGCTTGTCCCGACTGCGGCACCAGTATTCAAGAACTTTCTCCGCGAATGTTCTCTTTTAATTCTCCATACGGCGCCTGCGAAGATTGTTCAGGTCTCGGCGTGCAGATGCGCATCGACCCCGATTTGATTATTCCCGATAAAAATATATCGCTGCTTGCAGGTGCGATACTTCCCTGGCGAGACCCCATCGGAGGATGGTATTTTGCAAAGTTGAAGGCGCTTTCGAAAAAATACGACATCCCGTTGAACAAGCCGTGGAAATCGTTGACAGACGAGCAGCAAAAAGTGGTGCTGTATGGTTCTCCCGATGAAATCGAAATGGAATACATCAGCAGCAACGGCAGACACGAAGGCATCTGGCGCGGGAGTTACGAGGGAGTTATCCCGAATCTCGAGCGGCGCTATCGGCAAACTCAATCGAACGATATGCGCGCTTGGCTTGAGCGGTTTATGGTATCTGTGCCGTGTAAAACCTGTGGCGGTTCGCGATTGCGTCCCGAAGCGCGAGCCGTTACTGTTGTCGGTAAAAATATCTATGAAATAGTGCGAATGTCCATCGAACGAGCATTGAAATTTTTTAATAATTTGATGAAAAAATTAACACCGACTCAACAACAAATTGCAGAGCAAATCGTTAAAGAAATTAAACAGAGATTGCAATTCTTATACGATGTCGGCGTCGGATATCTTACGCTCGATAGAATAACTCACACGCTTTCAGGCGGCGAAGCGCAAAGAATTCATCTCGCCACACAAATCGGCTCGAAACTCGTCGGTGTTCTGTATGTCCTCGATGAGCCGACCATCGGTCTCCACGCGAGAGATACGCAGAGATTGATAAACACGCTCGAACAACTTCGCGACATTGGAAACACGATAATTATCGTCGAGCACGACAGAGATACAATTCGCCGAGCGGACTATATCGTAGACCTCGGTCCCGGTGCGGGAACACTCGGAGGAAACATTGTTGCTGCGGGAACCATGCAAGATATCGAAAAATCGAGCGAGAGTTATACGGGACAATATCTGACAGGCAAGCTCAAAATCAAAATCCCCGAAAAAAGGCGAAGCGGAAATGGTGATTATCTCACAATCGAGGGTGCGCAAGGACATAATCTCAAAAATATCGATGTGAAATTCCCACTCGGCAAATTCATCTGCATCACGGGCGTGTCTGGTTCGGGAAAGTCCACGCTAATAAATGAAACACTGTATCCGATTCTTGCGAGACACTATCATCGCGCACATCTGAAACCGCTGAAATACCGTGAAGTCAAGGGGATGCAGTATCTCGACAAAGTTATCGATATAGACCAGTCGCCAATTGGTAGAACGCCGCGCTCCAATCCATCGACATATACGGGTGTTTTCACGCCGATACGGGAAATTTTCGCTTCGCTGCCAGAATCTCGGGCAAGAGGATATAAACCGGGGCGCTTCTCGTTCAATGTGAAAGGCGGTCGATGCGAAGCTTGTCGCGGCGACGGAATGATAAAACTCGAAATGCACTTCCTCCCAGATGTATATATTCATTGCGATGCGTGCAAAGGGAAAAGATACAATCGCGAGACGCTCGAGATAAAATTCAAAGGTCATTCGATAGCGGACGTCCTCGATATGACAGTCGAGGAAGCGCTCACGCTTTTCGAGAACATTCCACCGATAGCGCGCAAGTTGCAAGTCTTGCACGATGTCGGTCTCGGCTACATTAAACTCGGTCAGCCCGCACCGACACTGTCCGGCGGAGAAGCGCAGCGCGTAAAACTCGCAAAAGAACTCACTCACATCGCAACAGGAAACACGCTATACATTCTCGACGAACCGACCGTTGGACTGCACGCTTACGATGTCAAAGTCCTGTTATCCGTTCTCGATAAGTTGGTGGAAAAAGGGAATACGATAGTCGTTATCGAGCACAATCTCGATGTAATTGCACATTCGGATTGGATAATCGACCTCGGTCCCGAAGGAGGCGAAAAAGGCGGGAAAGTCGTTGCGCAAGGAACACCCGAAAAAATTATAAAATTCAAAGAATCGATAACGGGAAAGTATTTGAAAAAGATTTTAATCTAAAAATAGAATTACCAATTCTTTTAATATATCAATCATTTTATCAAAAAAATTTAAAAAACGCTAATTCGAGGATTTTGAACATTAAATACTACAAGAAATTATAATAAGAATTTCATCTGTTTTTACGCTGTGTGTGATCATTTTCAGCGCTTGTTTTGGCAAAAATGTTCCAATCACGCGCTGGCTTGACCCCATCGGTGGAAAACCGATAACACCGAAAGAATACGATGCGAGGTTCGGCTTTCCGAAAACGCCGCTCCGCATAGGTGCAGTGAAGGAAGCGCAGACAGAAGACAGTCTCGTCGATATTGTGGTGAACTCCTGATTGTGGGACGAACTCGAGCACGAATTATCGGCATTTTCAAACGACCTCGAAGCGGACGGATATTCTGTGCGAATGGATACGATGGGAAGCGGTTCCGACGACGAATATGAAGAAATTTATTCCGATGCGGTCGAAGATTCATCGGGTGTAATGTGGATTTCCTGGACATCGCTTCGTTCCGACGGCGCGCAAATTCACTGCAAGACATTTGCCGACGGTATCTTTGGCGACGATAATTATATCGGCGACGGTTCGATGCCGGCTGCTGTTGTCGCTGGTGATGGCGAAATTTATCTTTTCTGGCGAGGGCAGGACGGCTATCTATGGTCGTCTCATCGTAGCGACGATTGGAGCACACCACAGCAAATATGGAGCGAACACACCATCCTCGAACCGACCGCAATAATAGATAACGACGGCGAACCTGTTGTCCTCTTCAATGCTCGGCATTCGTCGCAGAACACGGAAATATGGGCACTATCCGGCGAAAGTGAGGAATGGTTGCCTACGAGATTGGCATTCTCAAATTCGCCCGATTTCTCGCCTGACGGCGCAGTCCTCGACGATAACACCCTTCTCCTTGCGTGGATAAACGGAAGTGATGGCAGCCTTTCCGCTCGATGGAATTTATTCGACTTAAACGAAATCGCAGAACATTCTATTCAGAAGCCGAAAAAGCAAAGTATCCGCACATATCCGTCTCCGTTTAATAACACTCTCGATATCAAATGGGAAAGCGGAGAGCGAACAGTGAAAATTCTCGATATATCCGGCAGATGTGTTACCACATCGCACGGAAACGGGAAAGTATTATGGAACGCCGCAGGAAAACCTGATGGAGTATATATTTTGAATATTGATGGTATCGGTAGCCAAAAAGTATTTCATATAAAATAGTTTAGTAAATTTTTGTTTTGCAACAATCTTTTTTCTTTGCGTTTAAAGTTTCTTATATTATATAATTCAAAAATGTAGTGCTTATTAGAATTTCATCAAATCATTCAGGAGGGGGGAAATATGTTCTCCAAAACATCTGTTTTTATTGCCATTTTGGCAATCGTTTCTTTATCTCTCGCTGTTCCGCATCAAATCAATTATCAAGGAAAATTGACCGACGATACAGGCGTCGGAATCGACGGAACGGTCAGCATTCAGTTTCGCATTTACGATGCTGCTACGGGTGGAACGGTGCTCTGGTCGGAGACGGATGCAAGTGTTACAATTACGAAGGGGCTTTTCGAAGTGTCCCTCGGTTCGAGCACGCCCATCGACTTACCTTTCGAAACACAATATTATCTCGAACTTACCGTCAATGGCGAAGTTCTATCGCCTCGCATTCCATTCACATCGGTTGCATACGCTTACCACTCCGAAATTGCCGATTCCGCCGTTATCACAGCGCAATCTTATTCTTCGACTTATTCGGATTCCACAGGAGCAGTTAGTTGGGGAGATATAGCAGGGATGCCTGCCGATTTTGCCGACGGTATCGACAATGTGGATGATGCGGACAATGTTATCGGCAACGAAGTTGTAACGGGGCTTTCATTCGGCACGGGCACAGGCGACCTAACGCTTACGCAGAATGCTGGAACATCGCCGATTACAACAAACCTCGACGGACGATATCTCACATCGGAAGTCGATGGCAGCATATCGAACGAACTAATCACTGCATTCACATGGACGGACGCGACCGATTCGCTTCAAATTACCGAGGCAGGTGTTTTGCGATATGTTAAAATCGACAACGAAGCGGACGACCTTTCGGACAATATAATATCGGACTTATCCGATGTGAATACATCGGGAGTCGGCGTTAATCAGGTTTTGAAATGGAACGGCTCGAATTGGGTCCCCGGCAATGACAATATTGGAATAGCGAGTTGGGATACACTTCAAGCATATTACGATACATTGGAATTACAGACATCTGGCGGTTCGGCAGTTAATTGGGATAATTTAATAAATGTTCCTGCGGGTTTCGCCGATGGCACAGATGATGGCAATTCTTATGTGGCGGGAAACGGTTTAACAGAATCCCCTGCGCTAACATTCAATGTTGGCGATGGCGCCGGTATCACTGTTTCCGCCGATGCCGTCGATGTCAATGTCGATAATGCAACTCTTGAAATTGCTACCGATACTATAAGAGTCAAAAATAATGGAATCACTTTGACCAAAATTGAGGATGGTTCGGCTAATCAGGTTTTGACCACCGATGCGGCAGGCAATCCGCAATGGGAGGACAAAAGCATTTTCTCGACATCGTTGACGCTCACTAATTCACATATCTTTGTCGGTAATGCTTCCGATGTGGCAACAGATGTTCCGATGACTGGCGATGTGCTAATCAATAACGCGGGACTTACTATAATCCAGAACTCAGCAGTTCAGGCGTCGGATATCGATTGGGGTGCGGGAGTTGACCAAGTTGATGCTGCGGATATTCCATATTATTCCGGGCATGACTGGAACTGGATAGATCCCGATCCAAACAACACTGGCGATGCTTTAGACTCGTTAGCAAGTAAAGTTGAAACGATTATCGCCGGTGGAGGCGAACCGAACCAGACTATTACAACAGGCACGGGCTGCACAGGCGCAGAAGGCGGAACTACCGGAGATTTCACAATCGATGTCGGTGCAGGAACAGGAATTTCTGTAAATGCGACAACCGTGAGTGTTGATACCACTTGGTTAAGTTCCAACTATATAGATGAGGATCAATCGGCAGGCGGAGATTTGACGGGGACTTATCCGAACCCGACGCTCGGTTCGAATGTCGTGAGCGATAATGAGATGGATTATAGCACAGTTACTTTGAGCGATTTCACGAACGATGCAGGATTTATCACGAGTGCGGACGATGCCGACCATGTTATCGGGAACGAGGTTACCGATGCGACAGATGCGACATTGACACGAGGCGGTTCAGGAACATCTTCGAGTCCATACACTCTGGGCTTGAATCTTGGTCACGATAATACTTGGACAGGCTTGCAGACATTCAATGCGTCGGGAGCGCCATTTGCGGTCGGTTCGAACACGCTTGTTACGAATTTGAATGCCGACCTGCTCGATGGGCACGATGGCAGCTATTATCTCGACAACACGGATAATCAAAATCTTTTCGCCAAAGTATCGGATGGGACACATATATATACTGTAGCGAGCACAAACGACAGCATAAAATTTGTTGGCACTGGTTATGCGAGTGTTTCGGTTAATTCGAGCAATGGCATTGTCACGATAAATGCGGCAGGCGATGGGACAGGAACAGATGACCAGACGCTCGCGGAGGTTTTGGCGTCGGGGAACAGCGCGGGCAGTTATACGATAAATATGAACAGCCACAAAATCACAAATGTAGCGACAGCTTCCGCTTCTGGCGATGCGATGCCTTATGGTCAATCGGCAGGCGGAGATTTGACGGGGACTTATCCGAACCCGACGCTCGGTTCGAATGTCGTGAGCGATAATGAGATGGATTATAGCACAGTTACTTTGAGCGATTTCACGAACGATG
>JALTEE010000338.1 GCA_027007865.1 bacterium | reverse complement strand
GAAAAGAAATATTATTATAATTTTGAAAAGATAATAACTTTTAGCAGGAGGTAAGGATGAACGGAATGGAAATGCCCAGCAAAGTCAAGACCAACAAGATTATTCTTCAAGTGCTCGGTTGGCTGACTATCGTAATCGGTATTATTATGGGTATTGTTTTTTTTGTTATCGGTCTCGGTGCAGGAGCGAGCGGTGATGAAGGCGCTGCTGTTGGAGCCGCGATTGGAGCGGGAATGGGTATAGTTATACTCATATTTGCGGTGATATTCGGTATCTTATACCTAATTACTGCAAAGGGTATTGCCAACAAGAAAAACTGGGCAAAAATAGTCGGAATTATTCTTGCGGTTCTATCTCTGTTTAACTTTCCAATCGGCACGGCACTCGGAATATGGATGCTTATCAATTTCTTCAGCGACGAAGGGAAGGCGTGGTTCGAGGAAACCGTCAGGCAATCATCGGCGTCAGCGCCGCCTGTTGCGTAAAAGATTGAAAATGTGCTATATTTATTGTGTTTTGTATTAAAGCACACAATAGACAATGATGAAAAAGGGCGTCGAAAAGTGCCCTTATACTCATCTGTCACTCTCGCATTTTTGTTCGTCATTCCCGCGCTTTATCCTATCATTCCTCCCGCATTGGCGGGAAAAATCCAGAAAAAACGAAACACAACTCCCTCTGGATTCCCAATCGAGTTGGGAATGACAATGCAACAGGTGTAGACCATCTTTGAGATGGACTACACCTGAATCGATTTTCGGGAGAATGTGGTAGGGGCAATTCACGAATTGCCCCTACTACTGTTCCGCAACGGCGGGAAGCGGCCTAACGAGCCGCGAAGCATAAGAACAGCCGAAGGCTGTGTCAAAATGTAAAAACTTCTACAACACCGCTTCAAAAAGCCGTAAGGCTTTCGCTAATCTGAGCGGACAGAATGGGAACGCCCTCGATGCACGGCGAAGCGCAATGGTCAAGCGGAACGCTTGCGAAGCGCGGATGGTCAAGCCGAAGGCTTGTCGAGCGCTTGCTTTATGCTTTTCACAAATCCTTTCACCGTTTTCGCCGATTCCGATTCGGGAAACATTTTCACGAATGGTTTGCCCAATTCACCACTTTCCATAATCGCAGTTTCAATTGGAATACGGCCTAAAAACGGTATTTTCATTTCTTGCGCGGCTTTTTCTCCGCCGCCGGACTTGAAAATATCCGTTCTTTTTCCACAATGAGGGCAGATGAATCCGCTCATATTTTCTATAATTCCCAGCACTTTCAATCCGATAGTCTGCGAAAATTTCACCGTTTTTCGCGCATCGAGCAGCGATAAATCCTGCGGCTGAGTCACGATAATCGAGCCGTCCATTTCGGGCAGCAATTGCACGACCGACAGCGGTTCGTCGCCTGTGCCTGGCGGTGAATCTATCACGAGGTAGTCGAGTTCGCCCCAGTTTATATCGCTCAAAAATTGTTTAATCGCCTTCATTTTCAGCGGACCGCGCCATATAACAGGCTGGTCGGTGTCCTGCAGCAGCGATGCCATCGTAATGATTTTTATCCCGTCTTTTTCGATGGGGTTTATCGAATTATCGGGGTTCACGCTCATCTGTATCCCTTCGATTCCGTTAATCCTTCCCTGCGACGGACCGTGAATATCAATGTCGAGAATTCCAGCGGAATCGCCGTCGGCAGCAAAGGCATAAGCGAGATTTGCCGCGACAGTGCTTTTGCCAACTCCACCTTTGCCCGAAATCACGAGAATTTTATGCTTAATCTTACCCATTCGTTCTCGGAGTTTCTTGTCCTCCTCGCCCTGTTTAGGAATAGTTGTTTTAATGCTCTCAACCATAATCGTGCCTCCTATTATTTTTGAACGGAGGATTATAAACGATTTTAAATATTAGGCAAGATATTTATTAGAAAATGAATGCTTTCTATAAAATATGTTGAAATATTTTAAAAATGG
>JALTEE010000337.1 GCA_027007865.1 bacterium | reverse complement strand
TTTATCAGGAGCATATTAAGTTTTGAGAAACAGTATAAACAATAAACTTTTCAGCACAGACCTTCATTGCGATGCATTGTTTTCAGTATCGAATGGAGCATCATTATCAAAACGACGCACAAGAGGTCATTTCGACCTCGTTCGTATGATAGAAGGTGGAATTCAGTGCGAAGTGCTCTCGATTTTCATCCATCCGAACTGGATACCGAAAAAATTATGGTGGGGAAAAGTATTGAAATCGCTCGACCGCTTGGAGCAATTTATCGAATCGTCATCGGGTAAAGTATCACTCGCAAAATCTGCGGATGAGGTTATGTTCAATTTTGGAAAAAATATCCGCTCTGTTGTTCTCGAAATCGAAGGACTGCACCCAATCGAAGATTCCCCCGATAAATTGGAAATTTTGTGGGATAATGGCATCCGAATTTTCACATTGACCTGGAATAATTCCAATAAATTTGCGAAATCCGCTATGGAAGCGAAATATGGCGACACGGGATTGACCGCATTAGGCAGTGAAATTGTGCGGCAAATCGATAAAATGGGCGGCATCATCGACCTGTCGCACGCATCGGATAAAACATTTTACGATGTGCTCGAAATGGGCATATCCCCCATTTTATCACATTCCTGCGTCAGAGAAATTTGCGATAATCCTCGCAACGCAACACTCGAAATGATAAAATCTTTGGGCGATGCAGAAGGAATCATCGGGATAAATCTTTTCCCTGGCTTTCTGGCAAAGAAAAAATATAGCGCTGTAACATCGGAGGATGTGGTCAAACATATCGAGGCGGTAATTTCTGTCGCGGGAGAAGATGTTGCGGCTATCGGTTCGGACTTTGACGGTGTAAGAAGTTTGCCCGCCGACATTCCCGATGTGTCCGCATTTGGAAAAATCGCAGAAACGATGAAAAAGCGCGGCTTTTCAGAAACAATGATAGATAAGGTTATCGGAGAAAATTTTTTGAACTATTGGCATAAAAAGGAGTCGTGATGAAATTAGACAGAACCTATGTGCTGGCATACTGGGTAACATTTACTACATATATAATCGCCTTTGTTGTGATGATGCTCACAATCGGCTACGATTACAATTCATCTTTGTCGAATGTCTGGTTAAAGCGCGGCGGGCTTGTGATAATGCTCTTCGGCTGGTTTATCTGGTATATCGGGCGGAAAAAACTCGGGCACGACAGCATCGATATCGACCCGCTCGGAGAACTCGCCAGAATTTTACTGCACCCAAAACAAAAATATATTAGAACTCCTCAAAAAAAAGTTATCGACACCGGAATTTATAAAATCACAAAACATCCACAGTATTGGGGAACCGTGCTTTTCTATATCGGAATTGCCATCGCTCTCGAATGCCTTCCTGGATTGATTGCAGCGATAATCATCGTTCTACCTGCGCACATCTGGCGCGCAAAAGTGGAAGAAAAAATGATGCTTAAAAACTTTGGTGAAAAATATAGAGCATATATGGAAAAAGTAAAAATATGATAACGCCAATCGACCATACCGCGGATGCAGGATTTGAAATTCTTTCATCGACGCAAAAGAAACTCTTTTTAGAAGCGGCAAATGCTGTAATCAGCATTCTATATGACAGCAGAACCATCGATAAACAAAAAATTCGCAAAGTATCAATTTCCGCCACAGCATTGGATATTCTTTTCCACGATTTTCTGTCGGAAATTTTGCAAATTGCACAATACGAACTGTTTCTTATCGCAGAAATCGATATCGAGAACATTGATGACCGCTCAATCGAAGCAAAAATTTTTGGCGAACCGTTCGATAGCAAAAAGCACGAATTTTTTACCGAAATTAAAGCGATAACATATCATCGGCTTGCTGCAGAACCGCGGGGCGGAAAATGGTTCGGAAGGTTCATTGTGGATTTGTAAGAATAATGTTCAATTTATGAAAAATAAGACGAAAATTCTTGCTAAAAAATATAT
>JALTEE010000336.1 GCA_027007865.1 bacterium | reverse complement strand
GGTTTATAAGATTCTTCGTCCGGCGGGAATATCCGAACATTCCGTGGAATATATTTATTATACACCGGGGCAGGAAGAAGTGGATATACTGCATGCCAGAGTTTATACAGATGGACGAATATTCGATGCTGTTAAAATTCGCGACCGCTCTGTTTCTGACCCGCGTGCCAGGCTTTACTATGATTATAAGAGAAAAGAGATTTATATGCCGAATCTTGAGACCGGATCGATTGTTGATCTTAATTATCGTGTAGATTTTATCGGTAAGAATATTATGGCAAATTCTTTTAACTCGCGGTTCTATTTTAGCGGGCCATCGCCTGAACTTCACAGTCAATATACTTTGATTTATCCTAAAAAAATGAAGATACACTATTATATGAAGAATACTGATAAGAAGCCTGCAGTAATGAATCGCAAGGATTCGAATATTCTTCAATGGAATTTTTTTGATACGGACGGTTTTACAGCAGAACCAAATATGCCGCCGTATTCGGAATTTGTTCCGCATATTACTCTTTCTTCGTTTAAAGACTGGAATGCAATCGGTACTTTTGTAAAAGGGCTTATCAAGGGACAGGATAGACCGGATGCCACTTTAAAAGCAGCTGCCGCAGATATTAAGAAAAGTTCAAAGTCTTCTCTTGAAAAATTAAAAAAGGTATATTACCTTGTAACTGGCAAGATCCGTTATGTCGGGCTTGAATTCGGAATCGGCGGTTATAAACCGAGAAAATCATCTGTAGTTTTCAGGACCGGATACGGAGATTGCAAGGATACAGCTCTGTTGATGGTTACCCTTCTTAAACAGCTGGGGTTTAACGCTTCCGTAGCGCTTGTCCGTACAAAGGATAAGGGTGAGGTTGATGTTTCGGCACCCGGCTTGAACAGCTTTAATCATGCAATATGCTTTGTTGATTATAAAGGCGGCTTATTTCTTGATGGAACAGCATCTTATAACGGTTTCTCCGAACTGCCGTACTCGGATCAGAATATCAATGCTTTTATTTTGGGGAACCAACGTATATGGAGCAGTAGCATCCCATTTTATCTTATTATCTTTTTCGGTTTTCGGGGAAACCGGAATCCATTGAATATTATAAATTTCTATATCAGAAAAATCACCGCTTATAACAACAGGCTGTTCATTTATGTAAAAACTGAAAAGATCTTTATTCCACTTCATTGCAACCCCATCACCATGCCCTGGTTTCTGCAGATAAAACGGAGAATTATCCGCACTATCCTTCTTAAACATTATTCTCCACACTCCTCCTTGCTTTGTTGTCCACAATGCCAGCGTGTTTTTTGCCTTATATTTAAATTTTAAGGCAATAATATCCTTATGCCCTAGATCAAGCGTCCCTCTGTATTCACCATTCCTTATCAGACCGCTCAAATCTCGCACCATCCAATATGCCGGTTTCGGTGTATAATCCTGACGTAATATTCCGAAATTCTGCTGCCCTTCATCCGGTGTCCACCCATGTTCCTTATATGCAATACAATCGGTTAGATTATAAATCCATACTCCTTTGATTACAGTACGCGTTTTTGCCAGTAGCAGAAATCTCGCCAGATATGCCGCCTGTTTATTCAGATCATTGCCTAATGGGCTTGTGGACCAGCCCATTTCTGTTATATATATTGGCTTATCATGCCCATTATTATATCTTCGTAAGAGTTGCTCAAATCTGTCCACGTTATCTGGAAATGCATTAAAACTTGTTTCACAGGCACCGAAATAGGTATAAGGATGAATTATAAACCCATCCATATATGGCAGAACATCCTGCTTGAGTAATCTGCGCACCCATCTTTCCTTTTCTCCCAATCCTGGCGATGAGATCGTCCATCCTTCTTTTTGGCCAACTCCTGGCGATGAGATCGCACCGCCAAGCACAATACAATCCGGATTAATTGCTTTAAGGCGCGGATAAACTTTCTTTAATAACCGGGCATATACTTCAGGA
>JALTEE010000335.1 GCA_027007865.1 bacterium | reverse complement strand
ACCATTTTTTATGAATATAGCGAGCATCGAGAACAATGCAAAAGAATCCGAACTTTGCGCGAACCATTTGGGCGGTGCGTATTGGAGATGTGAATAAAGTCCCGCCCTTTCCGCAAACATTTTCCTATATACAAGCATATTGCGATTATAGTAATCGAGAAAATGCCCGTATAACAAAACCTTGAAAAAATGGACGCACCACCCAGTGGTCCACGCTCATCGGGGGCAGGGGGATATTTTAAAATTCGATGTTTCCATCTGAATCCGTGATTATCAAAGACTACTTCGTTCTGCTTGCGAGATACATCGTGTATTCATCCCGCCAGACAACGAAAAGAACCGTGTCACCTTTTCTGATATTTCGCGCAATTTTTACCACATCATCTGGATTTTGCACGCTTTGACGGTTCAATTCCACTATTATGTCGCCCTGTCTGACGCCTGCGTTGTATGCAATCGCACCTTCTTTTACATCGGTTACTAAAACGCCGTCGCCATCGAAGCCAAGTTTTCTCGCATCGCTGTATGTCAATCTTTTCAGCGATAATCCAAGGTCGATATTATCACCGTTGCCCTCTGATGTCGACGAAAGTTTTTCTTCTCCCGGCTGTTCTCCAAGTTTTAGTTCTACATTTTTTGTTTCGCCGTTGCGGAGGATTTTCAGAGAAATTCTTTTTCCGGGCTCCGTCGATGCTATCTTATTGCGCAGTTGCTCGACAGATTCGATTGGTTCATCATTCATTTCGGTAATAACATCTCCTCGCTTGATTCCCGCATCCTCCGCTGGGCTGTCTTCCATTACCGAGCCAACAAGCACACCTCGCGCTTCGCTCATACCGAGTGCGTCGGCAAGTTCCGGTGTAACATCTTGAATTGTAACGCCGAGGTATCCACGAACCACTTTGCCATGCTCGACAAGTTGGTCGAGCACCATTTGCGCCAGATTTATCGGGATTGCGAAACCGATTCCGATGCTGCCACCGCTACCGGACACAATAGCCGTGTTGATACCGATAATTTCTCCGTTCAAATTCACCAGTGCGCCACCCGAATTACCGGGGTTTATCGACGCATCGGTTTGGATAAAATCCTCGTAGTCGGTTATTCCCATTTTAGAGCGACCTTTTGCGGAAACGATACCCGCTGTAACCGTGTGCTCCAACTTGAAGGGACTGCCGATTGCAAGAACCCATTCTCCAACACGAATTTTATCGGAGTCGCCTAATTTCGCAGCGGGAAGATTTTCCCCCGCATCGACTTTGAGAACCGCTATGTCCGTTTTATCATCGACTCCGACAACTTTTGCATCGTATTCTTCGTCGCCTATATGCACTTGAATTTCGTCTGCGTTATCGACGACATGCGCATTTGTGAGAATGTATCCATCCTTCGATACGATTACGCCCGAGCCGAGTGCTTCTTGACGATAATTTCGATAACTATTCTGAGGACCTCGCTGACCGAAAAAGAAATCGAAGAACGGGTCATTGGGAAGCTGTCCCCATCTTCGAACTGGTATTTTATAATTCTTTGCGCTCGTTATAGTCACAACGGACGGCATCACTTCTTCCGCTACATCTGCAAAAATTTGCGAAACTTGTGGGAGGTCTTGTGTATAATTTTTCGCAGATGTCTGTTTGGTAAATGAAAAATCCGCTGTTAAGATAAGTGTCAGCGCAACGCCGACGACCAACCCTGCCAATATGGCAGACACTATGCCGAATTTGCGCAACATTTTCAAACCTCCTGCTAATCTTTTTTTCTTCTTCAAAATTTTCAATAATTTTTTCGTATCGATTGGTTTTGGCAAATAGAAATCCGCGCCGCATTTACGCGCTATCTCCTTTATCCTGTCCGGTTCCTCACCCGTAACCATACCGAATTTCTTGTCAGGATATTTTCTACGCAGTTTTTTCATAAGTTTATCGCCTGAAAAGTCTGGCAGATGTAAATCGATAATAACTCCTTGAAAAGTATCATCCATAGAATTGAGCGCATCTTGCGCAGTATGAGTGATACCGACATCGCATCCTGCACGGAAAAGCGTTTGCGCAAGCGCTTCCGCAGAATTTAAATCATCTTCTACAATCAACCATCGTTCCATTTTAAAAACCTCCTCGAAACGATATTCAGCAAAAAATATGCCAGAAAAAGTTCAACTGTCCATATTCCCGGAGCCATTGGGTTTTATAAACTCGTCTTCAGCAGTGGCGAGACAAAAAAACGAAGTGAGACGCTTCGGCTACTATTTTCGTTTCTATAAAATGTCACTGTCATTCCCAACTCGATTGGGAATCCAGTGTTGCAAATTCAAAATTCTAAAAGCCGTCAGTTCTGAATAATGTAAGCGACAGCCCCGATAAATTGAGATTTCGCTCCGCTCAACAAGAAGCGAAATTGAAGAATCTCGAAGGGCGAATGGTCGGGGATGGGTAGTGTAGATGGGCGAATGGTTAATCGGAATGCTTGTTATCTTATTTTCAGCGCTTTTATCCTTCTTGTCTTCGAACTTCCATCGCCATTGCTAATGTCTGCAACAACAATATATACACCGTCAGCCACATAATTTCCACCGCGATTTTTGCCGTCCCATAGAACAAAATGTCTGCCGTTTTCGCTCTTGATTTCGCGAACAATTTCCCCCGCAGCATTAAAAATATGCACAATCGTCGGATTTACATCGTCGCCATTCGATGTCCATACTATTGTGAGCGAGTCGTCGAATGGATTGGGATAGCATAAAAGTTCTCTGTCCATTTGAACTACGGTTTCAAGAGCGATTTTTAATCTGTGAATTTGCCCCGCTCTATGAAAAATTTCCTCTGTGTATTTGAAATAGCCTATATATTTAGCGGAGATTTCGTATATGGTGTCCGATTTCGGTATGTATGCGCAGATTATACCACGCTTGTCGCTGTATAGTGTTTCCGCATTCACGATTACAGTTGCATCTTCTATTATCTGTCCTGTTTTCAAATCGGTGATTTTTGCAAAAATCGCATCGGATATATTCGCAGCGACAGGCGCCTTTGGAATTCCCCAACCGAAATCATTATCGGGCTCGTCTGCTTGGTCGGCGGTATTTTTCATTGTCTCAATTAAATCCCATCCGCCGATTTCGGAAGAATCGCTGCGCAAAGCCTGCAAAACCAGCGCAGCAGTTCCTGCTGTAATCGGGCAGGAGAAACTGGTGCCACTGCCAAGATAAACTCCCGCTATATCGGGATTCCATACAGCGACCATATATCCGGGTGCGGACAAATCGGGTTTAGTTCTGCCATCTGCGGTCGGTCCCGGCGAAGAGAAACTGGCAAACCATCCGTCGAAAGTCGTTGCGCCGACAGCGCAGACGGAATCGCCATCGGCAGGAGTAATTATATGTCCCCATTCAGAACCTCGCTCGTTTCCTGCGGAATTTATCACGGCGATTCCTTTGCTCGCTGCGATGTCGGCAGCATTTGTAACGATTGCAATATCGCCGTTCAATTGGTCGAATGTATAACTATTCTCGCCTGAATCGAATGTATAGTATCCGAGCGAACTCGATATTATGTCTGCGCCGAGTGAATCGAGCCATTCTGCGCCTGCAACCCAGTTGTCCTCTTCGATGTTTCGCTCGTAGGCATGACCGAGCGAGTCTGTAATTTCGGTTTTTCCCAGAGCGAACGATGCACTTGGCGCAACGCCTACCATCGTTTCCGGAAGGTTCGCTCCTATACAGGAGAGCGTCATCGTGCCGTGCCAATAACCGTGTATATCGAAATCTCCTGCGAGGGTGTCATATCCGACTGATGTGTCATTATGGACGAAATCGTATTTTGCAACGATGCGGTTTTGCGCTATGAGCGAATCGAATGCGGGCTGGTCGATGTCGAAACCAGAATCGAGCATTCCGATTAGCACGCCTTCTCCGTGATAGCCCGCCTGATGCATTCTGTCGGCGCCGACAATTTCGTTCTGCTGTTTCGCTGCACCATAAATTCCGCCGCCGGTTATGCGCCAATTCCCCTTTATTGGCGACGGATATTTCGACCGAAGCGCTTTCACCGGTTCGACACTTTTTACAAATGGCAATGCTAATAGTTTTTCTATTGTGGATTCGTCGCAGAGGACAGATACCGCATTAAGCCATCGCGACTTGTGGATAACTTTTGCGCCGAGCGATTCGACTGCTGCAACATAATTTTCCGGTACCGGAATATCTTTTATATCGAGTGGAATATTTAACCGCCGTCTTCGTTCGAGCGCTCTGAGGGATAGATTTCTCGCAGCGAGTGCGGTTATATCGCCTTTCTCGTTATTACCTTTGTCTGCGAAAAAGACCCAGTTCCGCACCAGCGTGGCATTTTGCGCCGAAGAAAGATTTAAGATAATGCAGATAACGTTTATAAACAGAATTTTCGCCCGCATTAAAATCTCCGATTTTTTTATAAATGAATTTCGAATCGCCAAAATTCAATTTTGTCGAGCGAGACGCTCGATTTACTAAAATGTTTATATGTGAATTTTGAATTGCTAATTTCGAATTTTACATTTTGCATTGTTCAAAGCCCACCTTTTCTGCGCTGCTGCTTATTTATCTGGTCTATGTTTGCCGGCGGAATAGAATCTTGAACCGTTCTTCTGCGCGCGGTCGTTCTCGTTGTGTCTTCCCCTGTATGCGACAGCGGGCAATATTTTGTCGGCACAGGATTTTTGCGTAAAAATACCTCGTGAAGAATTTTTTTACATCTCTTTGTCGCCAGCAAACCCGATTCATCGCATATATCGAGGAAAACGACTTCACTTCTCGGAATATCGAAACTGTCCGCTTTTGTGGGTCCTTTCGGATAATATGCGAGCATCAATTTCGTCCAGGTCGGCAAAGCAGCACGAGACCCCGTCATTCCGTCGCCAAGCGATGTCAAATCATCGAACCCGACTCTCACGCCTGCGGTTATTTTCTTCGTGAAACCGACGAACCACGCATCCGTATATTCGTTAGTTGTGCCTGTTTTCCCGCCTGCGGGATGTAGAAAGCCGAATCGTCTCGCACCATATCCTGTTCCGTGATTCACAACACTTTCGAGCATAGATGTCATAACATAAGCCGTTCCCTTAGACAGAACTTCTTCTTTTTTTGTCTTTTGCTGCATAATCACGGTGCCGTCAGAATCCAGTATTTTATCGATGAAAATCGGTTCGACCTTCACGCCTTGATTTGGGAAAATGGAATATGCTCTTACCATATCCCACAATTTTACTCCGCTGGAGCCCATAGCGATAGATAGCACAGGGTCGAGAGGGGTAGTAATTCCCATTTTGTGCGCATATTTTATCACATTTCCCGCGCCAATCATTTCGCAAAGTCTTATCGATGCGAGATTTCGCGAGTGAGTTAATGCTTCGCGCAGTGTGATTTCGCCGAGATATTTATGGTCGTAGTTCTGAGGCCGCCATATTTTGCCATCAGCCATATCCCATACTCCCGGCGTATCTTCGATAATATCCGACGGTTGCCAGCCATTATCGATTGCGGTAGTATATACAAATGGTTTAAATGCGGAACCAGGTTGCCGTATCGCCTGTGTAACACGGTTAAATTGATTTTGTTGAAAATCCTTGCCCCCAATCATCACAAGAATTCTACCCGTCTCGTTTTCGATTGCGAGCACGGCACCATTGACCTGTTTCCAAGTATGAACAGAATCTTTGGCGACACTGTCCCAGACCATTGTGGTATATGTCGGGTCATCGGGATGATGTAAGACCTCTATCCTGTGCTGCAATTGTTTAAGTCGATGGCTCAAAGTTTCTTCGACAGTTTGTTCAAGATGATAATCTAATGTCGTATATACCGTCACGCCCTGTTTATATAACCAATCTTCCCCGTATTTTTTGGCAATCTGTCTTCGGACAAAATCGACAAAATATGGCGCTTTCCACTCTAAACCGCGTTTAATCTCATTAACTGAAAATGGGATGCGCTCTAACGAATCGAGATTTCGCGCACACACAATACAATTATCCTTCATAAAGTCGGATTTCGCCATAAGTTCGAGGACAGTGTTTCGCCGCTGGATTGCTCTCTCCTGATTTCGCAGATATGCAGATGGCGCTCGCAGCAATCCCACAAGCAGCGCAGCTTCCTCCGGACCGAGTTCCGATGCGTCCTTGTTGAAGAAACTTTTCGCAGCGGATTGAACACCGTAGCAGCCTTTACCCATATATGTTTGATTGATATACAGTTCGAGGATTTCGCTTTTTGAATATTTGTATTCCAATCGTATTGCGGTGAGCGCTTCTTTGATTTTTCTGGTAAGAATTTTCTCACGAGTGAAGAAAAGTCCCCTTGCGAGTTGCTGTGTAATAGTGCTTCCTCCCTGTGCTCTTCTGCCTGCACGGAGGTTTGCTATCATAGCACCGACGATGCGCCACGGGTCGATGCCCCAATGCTTAAAAAATCTGCGGTCTTCGGTAGATATAAGCGCCTTTATGAAACAGGGCGATACATCATTCACAGAAACCCATATTCTGCGCTCGCCGGCAAACTCTGCAAGTAAAACACCATCCGCGGAATACATCCTGCTAACCAATGAAGGACGATATTCTTCGAGTATTTCAGGGTCGGGCAGTTCCGGCGAGTAAAGCGTATATACCACAAACAGCAATATAGCAGGAGTAATAAGCCCGAAGAAAAAGCCCACTATTGCCCAAAATAATCCATACCAATAGTTGAATGGATGCTGCACAGCGAAAATCATTCGCTCAATATGTTCCTTAGCCTGTGACATCT
>JALTEE010000334.1 GCA_027007865.1 bacterium | reverse complement strand
CCAATTGAAATATATTTAAAAGAAGCAAAAGAACAGTGTAATGGTGGCGACTTAAAATATGGTGGAATAACGGATTTTGAATTAATGTTAGAAAACTTAAATCAAAATGCCGTTCCTATCAGTATTTTGGAAATGACAATGGAAGATTATCAAGAATTTTTGAGTGAAAGAAGGAAATTAATGGCTGTTAAAATGAGAAAATATTACGATATGATATAAATAATAATTCGCTAACAATCTATATAAGGCATTGGGCAATAGGTGTTTAGATTTAAATATTATGGACATAAATAAACGGCATAGTATATTGAAAATTAGGTGCTCCAAAACGCCCAACGCACCATATCCTTACCGTTATATGAAATTCTACATCTGATAAAAACAGTGCATTCCCGCCAACTCCTTGCTATATAACGAGAACGCCCGACTTTCCAACTTCAACGAAGCCAAAAAAAGTCAACGGCAGGCTCTTAAAAATTTTAAGCGACCGCCAGGAGCGACCTTAACGAGCGCCGAAGGCTGAAGGTCAAGCGGAACGCTTGCGAAGCGTGGAAACACCCGAAGGGTGCCAAAATGTAAAAATTGCTACAACACCGTTTCAAAAAGCCGTAAGGCTTTCGCTAATATGAGCGACCGCCAGGAGCGACTCCCGAGAACCCCGAAGGGTGAAGGTCAAGCGGAACGCTTGAAAATTCTTGCGCAAAATTATTTTATTCATTCCTTGCCAATAATGGCGAAGAAAATTTACATTATTGTAATACCGCTTTTGGCGATGTTCGTCGGCTGTGTTCCTTATCCGAGATATTTATCGCATAGGATTGCACCGCCCGCAGTAATAGCGCAAAAACTTATTCTCCCCGACAATGAAAGTCTGATGGGAACGATAAACTATTATATTGGAACGCCTTACAAATACGGTGGCTGCTCCAAGAAGGGAATCGACTGCTCTTGTTTTGTTCAAAAAGTGTATAAGGAATCGCTCGGGATGGACATTCCGCGAACCGTTGCGCAGCAATGGAAAAGGGGGAAATATGTTAAGAAGGACGACCTCGCTTTCGGGGACATCGTATTTTTCAAAACCTCGAAGCGAAAAGCGCCGTCTCACAGCGGGATTTACATCGGCGGCAGAAAATTCGCTCACGCATCGTCGTCGCTGGGAGTTACGATTACTTCGCTTTCCGATTCATATTGGAGCAAACGATATATCGGTGCGAGGAGAATGATAGCGAGATAATTCTAAATAGGAGAGGATGATTATGGAACGCACAAGATTGATACTTGTTCGGCACGGAGAAACCGTTGCGAATCGCGAGAATATTTTTCGCGGGAGAATGGACTTTCCGCTGAACGAAAACGGCATCGAACAGGCGAAATGCCTCGCCGATGAACTTTTGCGCTTCCATATCGATGCGATATATTCGAGTCCGCTGTCCCGTGCAACCGCCACAGCAAAACCGATTGCAGAAACACAAAAACTCCATATCATAATCGAAGATGGGATAACAAACATTTCACTCGGCAATTGGGAAGGAGTTCCGCACACGGAAATTGCGGAAAAATTTCCGAAAGAATATCATCTCTGGCAAACGGAGCCCGAAAAATTGAACATCCCGAATGGCGAGATTTTAGCAGATGTTCAGCGGAGAAGTGTCGAAACGATTAAGAAAATAGTGAAAAAACACCGCAATGAAACAGTTGCGATTGTTTCGCACAGAGCGGTATTGAAACCGCTGCTCGCAGGGCTAATCGGTATCGCTGCTCCATATTTCTGGAAAATACATATAGATAATGCCGCATATTCGATTGTCCATTACACCGAGTTGCAGGGATTTATGCTCTATCAATCGAACTTTAATCGTCATTTGAAAAAATTTGTGTTCGAAGAATAATTTTGTATAAAATTTTGTAAAAAATTCCTTGCGATAATAACGACTTTTTTTATAATTGTTTTTTAAATTAAGGAAGCAATATGAATACTAC
>JALTEE010000333.1 GCA_027007865.1 bacterium | reverse complement strand
AATTTATATATTAAAAAAATCAATTTTTAGAAAGTTTTAATATTGAAAAAAGAAGTATTCAAACGAATAATAAAATTTCAAATTGTCGCCTGGGGCGGAACAATCGTCAATCTAACTGTGCTATGGTTATTGAAAGGGCGATTGGATTTGAGTGTTGTTGTGGCTGGCGCATTCGCAATCGAACTTGCTATTATTCACAATTTCACTTGGCACTATTTCATCACTTGGCGAGATAGAGTCGGTAAAAGCATTTCAGATTATTTTGTTCGTCTTGTCAAATACAATCTCGCGACTGCTTCAATAGATTTCACGGTCAATCTCGGCGTGCTTTGGGCATTGACAAAATATGCAGGAATGAATTATCTTATAGCCGACATTGTCGGGATGATTGCCGGACCGATTTTCAAATTTATCGTGAACGAATTTTTAATCTTCAAAAAGGACGGGGAAAATGGAAAAAGCGGAGAAGAAGGCTGAACGAGTAATAGATACTTTTACGGGACCTTTCGAAAAAAAATATCTTCCAAAGATGGCGCGTGCGCTTCCTCGATGGATTATGCCCGACCATCTGACGATTTTGGGCATTTTTTCATCGTTTCTCATCGCAGGGGGATATATTCTCGCGTGGTTCTCCCCATATTATTTACTTCTTGCAAATCTCGGTTTAATAGTTCACTGGTTTGCGGACAGCCTTGATGGAACACTTGCAAGAGTGCGCCACACGGAGCGCGAAAGATACGGCTATTTCGTAGACCACATCTGTGATGCGTGGACAGTTCTGCTCGTTTGTTTCGGGCTCGGCGCATCTCCGATGATGGATATGAGGACAGCGATGTTCCTCGCTATCGGGTATTTTATGCTAAATATATATGTCCACATTGCAGCATATTCCGAAGGCGTATTCAGATTGTCCTACGGGCGAATGGGACCAACAGAGGTGCGGATTTTCATCTTCATAGTCAATATCGTGCTTATTTTCTGGAATCCTATGATAACGAGCGTTAGAAATTCGCCTGTTAGAGCACTCGATGCGGGCGGAATCGCAGTCGCTTGCATTTTTATTATAATTTTCATAGTATCCGCCATCCGCGATGCTATCAGATTGGATAGACTAGACAGAGCAAAACATAAATAATTCTCGATGGAATTCATTCGCATCATTTATCCTTGCAAAAAACGAGCAAATCTATAATATTATACAAAATTATACAACGAATTTGAATTTTTAAACAATCCTTTTCGGAAGGGAAATTGTTCAAAAAGATTTTACATCATATAAAGATTCGCTTGATGCTTCTGCTAATCGCATTTCTTGCGCTCGTTTTTCTATTCGGTGGCGCCATATTGACTTTGCCGTCTTTCCAACGCACCGTAATTAGAATCGCAATGGCATATTATGGAATTCCTATCTATGTCGATTATACAAATGCGAGGATAATGCCCGGCGATATAAAATTCGTCAATCTAACATTTATCTACCAGAGTGATTACGAAACATTCCTCGCCACAATCGACACTTTTTCCACAAAATATTCTTGGGGAAATCCGATTACTCTTTTTAGAACAAGACTTGTGAAACCGCATTTTAAAATTTTCCCAAAGCCGACAGTTAAAAGAAAAATCACGAAAAGCGAAACTGCTATGAATTTCCCACACATTTTATTGAAAAGCATCACAATAGTCGATGGTGAATTTATCGCACCGAAAACAAAACTATCGAACCTCGCTTTTGATGGCTCGATAGATTTAAAATCGAACAATATCGGTGAACTTTCACTATTCGTTAAATTGGATAGTTTCGGCGGGATTTTACACGGTCGAGGGCACATAACCAATTTCGCAGGAAGTTTGTCCGTGCAAAACGAACTTCTATCGCTCGATGGAAAAATTGCTCTCGATTCCACAGAGGGCGAAATTAGAGTCGATAAATTAAACTTATCAAATGAACTTTTCGATAAAATCACTTTTGAGGGAGATAGAGC
>JALTEE010000332.1:450-1986 GCA_027007865.1 bacterium | reverse complement strand
AATTCAGAACTCTATTATTCCGCCAGATGAATTCGAGCGTGAACGCTCTGTCGTTCAGGAAGAGATTAGGATTTCGCTCGATACGCCGTTTTACTTCGCTATAGAAAAACTCGGGAAATTGATGTTTCAAAAACATACGCTCGGTAGAACAATTTTGGGCAGTCATACTTTAATCGGCAATGTTCCGCGAGAGCGAGTGTGGAACTATTATAAAAAGTATTATGTTCCTAATAATATGGCATATATTCTTGTCGGCGATTTCTACATCGATGAAGCATATCCGATATTGGAGAAATATTGGGCTGATTTGAAAAGAAGTAATGTGGATAACCTCGAATTGTTCGAGCCGCCGCAGACAGAGGCAAGATACAAAATTCTCGATGGAGACCTCGAGCATTCCGTGGTTGCATACGGCGTTAAAACCCCAGGAAAACAAGAAAAACTATATCATGCTGCGCGACTTGTAAATATCATTCTCTCAAAGGGAAAATCGTCCAGATTACACCGAAGACTTATCACCGATGAAAAAATTGCTTGGGAAATTTTCCATGAAAATGATACACTTGCAGACATTGGATATTCAAAGATTTGTGCGCTATGCGGGAAAGATGCGGATGCGCAAAAAGTTCAATCTATGATGATGGAAGAGATACACGATTTACAGCGTGGAAATATCACGGATGAAGAACTCGACAACGCAAAAAATCGCATTCTTGCAAGCAAGAAAAAGATGGAAGAAACTTATTTTATGAAAGCGCTCAATATTGCCGAAGATTTCGCAATTGGCGTAGAAAACGATGATTTCGAGCAAAAAATCGAAGAAACTACGCGAGAAAATATTGTCGAAGTAGCAAAAAGATATTTTTCGATATCTTCTGGCGCTAATTGGGTGTTTTATTTGCCGAAACCGGCGAAGGAATTTGTGCCGATATTAAGCGATAAAAAACTGTGGGAAACGGACAGGAAAAAACCGGAAATCCATAAACTAAATAATGGACTGCGAGTTGTGATGATGAAAGATGCATCGCTGAATTTAGTATATTCTGCGATTTTAGCCATTCCCGGTTGTGCCGCAGAAAATCCGGACGAGGCAGGCATAACAAACTTGACATTAAATTCGATGCTCTATGGAACGAAATCGCATCCGGGTGAGAAATTCGACGAAGTTGCAGCGGGAATTGGCGCAGAATTCTACGCATACACGAACACAGAATATTTCCAACTCGGCGGCACTGTGATTCCAGCGAATACTGGAAAATTCATAAATCTTTTTAAAGAATTTTTAACCGAACCCGAATTGAACGATAAGAATATCGAAGTTACTCGTGAAACTATAAAGAAGGAGATAAAAGGCAGGCGCGATTATCCGATGTGGTATGCGAGCGACAAAGCATCGCAATTGCTATATGGCAAGAAAGGATATGGATTGCCGAGCATAGGTTTCGACGAGACAATAAGTTCCATTATGCCGGAGCAAGTGCGCAACTATTTCAAAAATTTGATAAATCCGTCAGAATCGCTTTTGTTTTTTGCCGG
>JALTEE010000332.1:0-440 GCA_027007865.1 bacterium | reverse complement strand
AATTTTGAAAATAGTAGAGAAGGAATTTGGTTCATTGCCGAAAAAAGCGCAATCTCGAAAACCTATCGAAGAGTTTATCGATGAGAAAGAACTCGTCGAAGAATCGTCGCAATTTCAGACTATAATTGCTATTGTTGCGCCCGGTTTGAAAAAGACGGATGCCGATTTGTCCGCATTCAAGTTGGCAAGCTATATACTCGGGGGTCCGATGTCGTCCCGATTATTCCGAAATCTGCGCGATAAGCAGGGACTCGCATATACAGTTTGGGCATCGAATACGGATTATTTCGGTAGTGGAATATTTTATGCAATTATCGGAACATCGCCCGATAAAGAAAAACAATCTCTCGATGGAATGCTCGAAGAAATCACAAAACCAGGCAAAAAAGGTTTTACCGAAGAAGAATTGAAACGAGCGAAATCATATTACGATGGAATGT
>JALTEE010000331.1 GCA_027007865.1 bacterium | reverse complement strand
GATAGCCACAGCATCTTGCTGTGGAATTATAGTATTCTGCCGTTGCAATATTTATTATGGATTTCCACTTTCGTGGAAATGACATAAAAGAACAAATATAGAACTTTGAACTTTATTGTTTTTTCATCGGCAATCTCATAAAAAAGGTAACTCCGCCTTCGGAATTGTTCTTATACCATATCGTTCCGCCGTGAGCCTCGATGATTTTGGCGGATATGGACAATCCGAGCCCTGTTCCCGATGTTCGAGTTGTGAAAAATGGTTGAAATATTTTTTCGCCATATTTTTGTGGAATTTCGGGTCCATTGTCCGATATTTGCACACAGCAATTGTTTTCATTCTGCTTTGAAGTAATGGATATTCTGCCATTTTTGCCGAGGACATTGAGCGAGTTTCGAATAAGATTTATGAATACCTGACGCAACTGGTTTGGGTCGAATAGAAATGGCGGTATCTCGTCTGCTGTATCGATTTCGATTTTCACATTCTTATCTTCGAATTCTGGCTCGAACAGAAGTAGTGTATCGTAAATTGTTTGATTTATATCGCCCATTTGCATTTCAGGTTCTTTTAATTTTGCGTATCCAAGAACATCCTCGATTATTTTCTCCAATCTTTCTTCCTCTTCGATAATAATTTTCAGCGGTGCATATTGTGGACTTTCGGGGGAAATTTCTGAAATCATACTTCGCGCAAAACCGCCTATGGATACGAGTGGATTTCTAATTTCGTGAGCAATCTGCGCTGACATCGCACCGATTGTGGATAATTTTTCTGCCTCGACAAGTTTCTGCTGATTATCTCGCAATGTCTCGTAAGCTTCTTCGAGTTTAGCGTAACTTTCCTGTAATTTTTCTGTGAGCATCGACCTTTCGATAGCGAGACTCGCGTGGCTCGCAAAAGATTTTAATAAGTCGATATCGTCGTGAGTTATAGGTTTCTGCGTTATCATATTATCCGCTACGAGCACACCGACTAATTTTGTCATTGCCCACAGCGGTGCCACAACAAAAGTGGAGCATCTGATTGTTTCGGAAAATTCCTTCGCTTGTTGAAACAACTCTTCATTTTCAGGCGAAATTACTATCGGGTTCCGTTCTTCGATAGTGCGAACAAGAAATTGATTGCTGTTCAGAGGAATATCTATCGAACGAACAATTCTGTTTATTTCAGTATCTTGTTTTTCTGTGGCTTTTTGGTATGCTCGGAGTGTTTGTGAAAGTGTTTTCGGCTCATCGGATAGTTCTGCCCATATTCTACCTGCTTCCTCTGCATTTGAGGGTCCAACAGCAGACTTCCCAACTAACGATTTTTTCTCATCATCTACAAGAAGAATAAAACTCCTGTTAAATCCCAGTCCTTCCTTAGCAGTAACAGCAGTAAGAACTATGTGTATGATTTTATCGAGAGAAGATTCATGCTGCAATGTATCCGAAAATTCCATAATTGTTTTCAATATAACATATTGTCTTTGTAATTGTTTGTTTATCTCCTCAAAATTTTGTTTGGTGTCTCTCAGCTCTTTTACAATATTTTCTTGTATAGTAACATCTCTTGCCAATTGCACTATTTGGCGCACTTCGCCATCGCTTGATTTTATCGGCGCCGCAATTATATCGAAATATCGTTCTGTGCCGTCGTTTTCTATGAAGCGTTCTGTATAACGGCTGATTTCACCATTATCAAAGACTTTAACGGCAGGACAGTTTGGACAGGGTCTATCCGAATTTGTCCATAGATTAAAACAATGAGCGGGCATATTCGAAAGTTTATTGCCGAACCATTCGGAAATTACTCTATTCGACCAAATGATGTTTCTATCTTTGTCGAGAACGAGAACACCATCTCCAATCGCATCCATAAGTCCCTGTATCCATTCTCGTTCATGGCTTTGCTCGGTAATGTCATTTAAAATCAATAGAAATTCGTCCGACCCACTGATAGAAGTTAGAAAAATTTCAACGACGATGTCATTCGCAAGATGCTGGACAAAAACTAATGGTCGCTCCGTATCTGCAAGCGATGAGAGCAATTCTTCACCACCGCGCAGAAGGTTAAATTTGCCATCGAATTCTTCGTATGAAATCCCGATGATTTCGCCAGCAGATGTCTGTAAAATTTGTTCAGCCTGTGGATTAATTCCTAATATTCCATTCTTTCTACTTATCAATATCACGCCGAGCGGCAAGTTCGATACTAATGAACGAATTCTATCTATATTTATCGATACATTGCCCTGCACAATTCCAAGCAGATTTGCCACTTCGTTAAGCCTAATTTCAACATTGTGTTTGAATTTGTGTGTAACTCGCGACGCCGCTCGGTGAACCGCATCGGGTAGGTCGTCGAGAGAATCGGTAGATAATATCTCGAAAAGAAAATGAGCCTTATTGAAAAATCCCTCGCCTTTCTGAGAAGTTATCAATACATATCCTTTTTCGTGCATTTTGTTTTTCCGCTCTATCAGCGAATGTTCGTCGATACTGGGACCTATTATCACGACATCGGCATCCTCGATTTCAGTTAACCTAAAATTTGCTTTATCCACCAAAGCGGATAGATTTGCCGCAATTTCGGGAGAATGTTCCCAGATGAAAACTTTTATCTTACCTTTATCCGGCATTTTTTCGCACCAATTCTAATCGATTTTTATATTAGTTCCAACGTGCCTTTCAATACCATAGGCTCAATGACCATAATCATTGCGCCGGTATGTTTGTTCAAATCGCCTGTTATATTTTCTATTCCGGAAATGACATCATCCAAGAGATTTTTGTGAACCGTAAAAACTATGACACGGCTTTCGTCGATACTATCGCCAAAAACTTTGATAAAATCGGCAAACAGTGGCAGCCCCGATAAAATGCTTCTCATTCCTTTAGATTTGATAACAGTTGCGCCGCTCAATCCGAGTTCGGCGAGATATTCGATAATGCTTTCAAATAGATTGCTCTGCTGTAAAATTAAAAAAACAACCTTTCGCTCGATAGATTTTTCCTTCGGCTTTTTGTATATCGGATAAACTTGCCGCATAAAATTTTCGTATAGTGCGAGCGGTGTTGAAGATTTTATCAATTCTTTTCTGACCGCTTCATCTCGGAAAATGTGCGATAGTTGTGCGAGTAGTTGTATGTGAAGTTTCGGCAATCCTTCCGGTCCCAATATTAAAGCGAAAATGTGAACTTTGTGCTTATCGAGCGCATCGAAATTTACACCGCGCCGAGATATCGCCAGAACGAGAACAAAGTGTTCTAAACCGGGGACTGTTGTATGTGGTATCGCCAAACCTCCACCAATGCCGGTGCTGCCTTGTTCCTCTCGCTGTCGAAGAAGTTCATATATTTTTTCCTCCGAAATTTCAGCGAGCAAATCGGAGCGCTTCGCAATAGAAACGAGTTCCCGAAGGATACCGTCCTTTTTGCGCGATTTTAACTTCGTCTCGCAGCAATCTTTTTGCAATATTGATAAGATATCGATGTCCATATTTCTCCCTGTAAATCTTATTTATGAACCCTGCGAAATAGATAAAATCTCACTGTCCAACTTTCCCGCCACGGCGGGACAAAAGTGTCGATTTTACCGGATTCCCCCGTCAAGCAAAGGAATGACAGTGAGGATTTTTTGCAGGAGTTATATCTTATTTTTTATTTAGTTATATGAAAAATATAAATCAAAATTCCAAAATTCAAATATATAAGTGCTTCCTCACCACAACTTACATTTTGAGCAAGGTCATTTTGTCCCGACCGTGTTCAAATTTGTGTAATATATCTATCATTCTGCGTCTAATGCTTCTTTTTGGAAACCGAGTTCTGCGACCGCTTTCAAGGCGAGTTCTCTGTTCGGCGCTTTGCCGTGCCAATCCGCCACATTCTCCATATATGAAACGCCTTTGCCTTTAACCGTTTTAGCGATTATCGCAGTCGGCATTCCCTTAATTTTCCTTGTTTCCTCTAACACATCGATTATATCCGAAATCGAATGCCCATCGACAGTAAAGACCTGCCAGTTAAATGCTTTCAATTTATCGGGTATTGGATGAACATTCATCACATCGCAAACGAAGCCATCGATTTGCAGGTCGTTGTTATCGATAATTGCGGTTAGATTATCGAGGTGATAGTGTCCTGCTGCCATAAATGCTTCCCAGACCTGTCCTTCTTCGATTTCGCCGTCGCCGAGAATTGCGTATGTTCGCCATTTTGCATCGTCAAGCAATTTCCCTGCCAAAGCGGTGCCGACAGCGATGGAAAGCCCTTGTCCGAGGGAACCTGTGGAAATTTCTATGCCAGGCAACTCTCTGTCAATTGCGGGATGTCCTTGAAGTCTTGAACCGAGTTTGCGCAATGTCCAAAGTTCTTCGCGCTCGAAATATCCCGCTTCGGCGAGAGCGGCATATAGCGCAGGACAGGCGTGCCCCTTGGATAGAATTACTCTGTCGCGCTCCTGCCAATCGGGATTTTTAGGGTCGTGATTCAAATGCTTAAAATAGAGCGCCGTCAAAATATCAGCGATGGACAGCGAACCGCCGGGATGCCCCGAACCTGCTAAATAGGTCATCTTAATAATATCGAACCGTATGCGCCGAGCGACCTCTTCGAGATGCGACAACTCGTCTGCTTTCATTGTGCTTTCCTCCAACATATTTTAATGGTTTTCCATAAAACTCGATTTTTGAAAATATAACAGCCGATTGTATAAAATAACAAATATTTCATCGAAAATCAATTATCAAATTGCTTAACCGACTAAATAATTTATTTTGTTAGGTATGCGTAATTGGATTGGCATAATTTTTTTATTGTTTTCACTGGCATTCTGTGAATTGCCTTGGCTGCGAGTCGGTCTCGGCGGGTCGTTTATTTCGCAGAGATACACGCTTCTGGAAGACGATACCACCAGTCTCACAAGCGAAGGGAAATTCTTGCTCGATGGGAACTATGAAAAGAAACTCGGTTCGCATATTTTTCGAGGCGAAATTTCATCCGACATCGGCGATAAAAGCACCTGGGCACAATTGCTCGCAAGATGGCAGTTCGCATCGCAGCTTTTCGAAATCGAAAGTTCCGAACTCGTCGAAGGCAGAGTCGCATATTCCGGCGATGACGATGTCGTAGGATATGGCAAACATCGCTTCAATCTGCGGCTTTCGCAAAATTTTGGCGATAAAAAACTATCAGCGCGGCTCTGGGCCGAAGGGAAACGATACGAGGAAACATCGAGTTATTACTATAATTACGACCTCCTCCGCTCGAAAATATCCTATCGATTCGGATTGTTCGGCGCCGACGACGAAATCGCCTGGAGCTATTCATACCGCAGCGTTCCCGATTCCGCCGATGCAAATTACGACCGAAGACAAATTCAACTTTCTGCATCGAAACTGTGGAACGACGGAAATTTCGGCGAAACTTGGCTCGAATACGACAGAAAGCACTTTCCATCGGAGAGCGAAATCGGCTCATACAGCGCTATATGGAGCACATCTCAATTGTCGCTGCTGCTGTCCCGTTCCGGCTGGATGCTCGAACCGTCGCTCGAATTGGAAAACCGCAACTATGATACGCAGGACGATGTTTTCTTCGACTATCTGTGGCTGAAAAGCGCCGTTGCCGCCGGAAAAGATTTCGGAATGTGGAACTTTTCCGCAGGACCGCTCTTTTCTACGCAGAGCGCAAACGATGAAGAGCCGCTCGAAAGTTATACCGATTGGGGCGCCGAAATTTCCGTAAATTACTTCGACTACAACAAATTTTGGCTATTTCTATCGGTCGAGCCGGGAAAAAGATTTTACAAATCCATTCCCGATACGGGAATCGCATTTTCAAACTACAATTTTGTGGATTTATCGCTGATAAGTTCCGTGTGGCTCATAAAAAACATCCGTGCCGATGTGTCTGCATCGTATTTCCCCGAATGGCACACAACTCCGCACGACGACATAGCGACATCGTATATATCAGTTTCTCTACGATATGAATTCTATTGAGTTTCGAGTTCGAAGTTTCAAGTTCAAGATTAGCGCTGGCTCACGGGCATGATTTGGGAAATATTCCCTTGACACGAGCCAATTTTTCATTATATTTTTAGGTGGGAGGAAAACAAAATGAAATTCCTGCGAGCCCAAATATCATCGAAATCGAATTTCGTAGGGGCGAGGTCGCATCGCCCATTGAATAAGGACACGGAAACCGTGTCACTACATTCAGCTGTCCTGTTTCCAATCCTGCTCCGGCGGGACCGAAACGGGCATTCTTGAAAAAACAATAAAAGAGGTTCATAGATGAAACATAGAGTCATACTTGAGAAAGAATCCGATGGGCGATTTTCCGCTCATTGCCCGGAATTGCCCGGATGTCATTCTTGGGGCGAAACAGAAGATGAGGCTATCAAGAATATTATGGAAGCAATCGCCGGATATATGGAAGTCATCGAGGACAGAATTGAACATGCCAGAAAAAATATGAAAGTTCTGGAAGTCGCCGTATGAGCAAAATGGTTCCTGTTACAGGCAGGCAGATGATTCGAGTCCTTGAAAAAGCAGGTTTTTGGGTAAATCGCTGGAAAGGTTCTCACGCAATAATGGATAATGGAGACAGGATTATTCCTGTGTCCTGTCATTCATCAAAAACGATGCCGCCTGGTACCCAAAGAGCAATTATCCACGATGCCGGACTAACAGTCGATGAATTCAATGAATTGCTGAAGAAATGATTTCTTGACACGAGCCACTTTCGCATTATTTTTTCAAGCAGGAGAGGAAAACAAAAATGATTCATCAAACTAAAACACTCGAACTTTGCGTTTTCCCGTCCCGCCATGG
>JALTEE010000330.1 GCA_027007865.1 bacterium | reverse complement strand
ATTGCATCCCACAATGAGCCGATTGTATCGACGAGAGCGAGGCTTTCCGCCGATGTTGCAGCCCAAACGCGACCCTGCGCAACAGAATCTATCCATTGCTCGCTCGTATCCCTGCCGTCTGCGGCTTTGGAAACGAATTGCTCGTATATATTTGCCATCGATTTTTTCAGCAGTGCTCGCTCGTCATCGGTCATAGCGTGGTCGCCGTAAAATATATCTGCAAATTTGCCGCGCTTCAACTTTTGTGGATGTGCGCCGATTTTGCGATACATCTCGTCGAAATGCGGTTTCATCATAATGACGCCAATGGAACCTGTTATAGTGTATGGCGTTGCGACAATTTTATTCGCTGCCATAGAAATATAATATCCACCCGATGCAGCGACATCGCCCATCGATACTATGACAGGTTTCTTTTCCGCAGCGCGAGAAACTTCGCGATAGATAATATCCGAAGCGAGAGCGGAACCGCCAGGGCTGTTCACGCGAAACACAATCGCATCGACATTATCATCGTCGGCGACTTTGCGAAGTGCTTTTGCATACCGCTTCGGAGTGATTCCTTCTTTGTTCCATTTGCCCGGCGAATTCGTGATATTCCCTTCTGCGACAACGAGCGCGATAGTCTTGTCCGATTTTTCCCATTCGGGAGATTTTTTGCTGTATTTGTCGATTGAAACGAGGCGCTCGTCTTCGTTGCCGACGAGGTGCTCCTTAAAATCCTGCCAATAAATTATCGTATCTACTATGCCGATTTTCATAGCATCGTCGGATTCTATTATTGCTCTATCGATTACGGCGAGAATCGAATCTTGGGGGACATTAAGTCCTTTTGCGCAATCAGAAGTGAAGCGATAGAATACATCGTCGAGTAATTTGTTGTAACTTTTTCGCAGCCATACGGACATCGAATCGTTGGCGAACATTTCGGCAGCGCCTTTGTATTTTCCAAATTTGATTACATCGAAGCCGATACCGAGTTTTGCAAATGTTCCGCGCAAGAACAAAAGATTTGCTCCGAAACCGGGAACATACCAAACTCCTTGCGGAGGCATAGCAATTGTATCACACAGCGATGCGAGCATAAGATTTCCTGCACCTGCTGATTCAAAATACCCATATATCGGTTTGTCATTTTGGTGGAAATATTTAAGAGCCTGCGCCAGTTCCCAGCTTTTTGAAAGTCCCAGCGTCGAATATCCTTTTAAAATTATCGCATCGACATTGTCATCTTCGGCGGCGCAATATATCGACCGTAGCAATTTGTAGAAACTCAATCTATGTGTCATAGAGAATATATCGAACTGTGCCGATGCGTTTTCAGGATAGGAGCGTTCGAGGTTCAGAACGAGAATACTTCTATCGACGATTTTCACTCCGCTGACACCCTTAAATGCAGTCATCATAACCACCGATATAATAAATATCGCAACCAGAACGATGATAACAATCAGCGAAATCTTTTTCGGACTCATTTTATGCCTCCAATTTTTTCCAAAAGTGCTTTTTCCACGCAAGGTGGAACAAATTGCGATATATTGCCATCATTTCTCGCAATAACTTTTACCATAGACGAGTTTAAATATACGAACGGTTCACTCGGCATAAGGAATACGGTTTCTGCATCGGGGAACAGTTTTCTATTTGCCAGCGCCATCTGGAATTCGTGCTCGAAATCGGAAACGGCGCGCAATCCTCTGATAATTGCGGTTGCGTCGGTGTCCTGTGCATACTGCGCCAGAAGACCTGTGAATTGTCCTACCGTGATATTTGGCAGTTCGAGTGCGGAAACTGCTTCTTTGACGAGTTCAAATCGCTCGTTGTGGCTGAAAAGCGGTGTTTTTTCCGGATTTTCGCCGACAGCGACGATAATTTTCGAAAATAGTTTCGCCGCTCTTTCCACGATGTCGAGATGTCCATTTGTAATAGGGTCAAATGTTCCCGGATAGACAGCACATTTATCCATAGATTTTGCTCCTCTATATTATATAC
>JALTEE010000329.1 GCA_027007865.1 bacterium | reverse complement strand
TATCCTGTGCCGACTCGCATTTGCATCACCTTTTTTTATTGCGAAAATTAAAATATGTGAAAAAAATTTTTGTGCAAACTTATTTGTAACATAATTGGAAATCTTTTGCGGATATAGATTTCGATTGTATCAACGCACATTGTTAAAATTTTGTTATAGGAGTTCTGACATTTCACTTGCTTTTTAATTGTGCAAAATTATGTTTTCGCAAAATTATTTTGAAGCAACTCTTAAAACTCATCGGGAGGTCAGAATGAACCCGCTGCTCTGGATTCCAATTTTAGGCTTTTTCGGGCTTTTACTCGCTTTTGTGCTCTATTTTTATGTTAAAAATCGCCCAGCAGGAAATGAACAAATGCAATATATAGCGGGCTTAATTCGCAAAGGTGCGATGGTTTTCCTGCGACGAGAGTATTCTGTGCTGGCATTTTTCGTTCTCATCGTATTTCTGCTTATGATTTTCTTTCTCGATGCTTATCGCTGGCAGACGGCGCTCGCTTTTCTGTCGGGTGCGACCTGTTCCGTTCTCGCAGGTGTTTTCGGGATGGTTGCGGCGACCACAGCGAATGTCCGCACGAGTTGGGGAGCGAAAATCGGTGGACAGCCGCTCGCTCTGCGCATCGCATTCTTCGGCGGTTCGGTTATGGGACTTGCTGTCGCTTCGCTCGGACTTATTGGACTCGGTATATTCTTCTATTTTTTTGGCAGCACGGCATCGGCGAGAGTTTTGTCGGGGTTCGCTATGGGAGCGAGTTCTATCGCGTTGTTCGCTCGTCTCGGTGGCGGAATTTACACTAAAAGCGCAGATGTCGGCGCCGACCTCGCTGGAAAACTCGAAGCGGGAATTCCCGAAGATGACCCGAGAAATCCAGGCGTCATAGCGGATAATGTCGGCGATAATGTCGGCGATGTCGCAGGAATGGGCGCTGACATATTCGAGAGTTACATCGGCGCAATGGTGGCGAGTATTTCTATCGCGGCTACATCCGCCGCCGTCTATGGCGTGATGGTCGGGAAATATATGGCGTTCCCGCTGATTATTGCGGCAATCGGTCTTATAGCATCGATTATCGGTATCGTATCGATGAAAATATTCGAGCGCATCAGTCCTGCGGCGGCGCTAAATTCTGCAACCTATGTGGCAAGTATTTTATTGTTCATCGGAACTTATATAGCGGTTCGAGTTCTCGGGCTGCCGCTCAATCTGTTCTGGGTGATGCTCGTCGGAAATCTTGTCGGCATCGCAATCGGTCTGCTGGCGCAATTTTACACATCGGCGTCGCCTGTTAGGAAAATAGCGAATGCTTCCGTTTCAGGCGCTGCAACGAACATTATCACGGGGCTCGCCGTGGGACTGGAAAGCGTTGCTGCACCGGTGGTAGTCATCGCAATTGGAACTTGGCTGGCGCATTATCTTGCTGGAATGTATGGCATCGGTATCGCAGCGGTGGGAATGCTCGCCACAGTCGGCGTTACGATGAGTGTAGATGCTTATGGTCCTGTGGCTGACAACGCAGGCGGAATTACTGAAATGACGGGGCTCGGCGACGATATTAGAAAAATTACAGATAAACTCGATGCGCTCGGAAACACGACCGCTGCAATCGGAAAGGGTTTTGCAATCGGCTCCGCGGCGCTGACCGCTCTTGCACTTTTCTCTGCATATTCGCAGGCAGCGAAAATATCGGCAATAGATTTGACAACTCCGCTCGTGGTAATCGGACTGCTCATCGGCGGAGTTATCCCATATCTCGTGGCATCGATGGCGATGAAAGCGGTCGGCAGAGCGGCGGATAAAATGGTCAGAGAAATTCACAGGCAGTTCAAAGAAATCGTGGGATTATTGCAGGGCAAGGCGAAGCCCGACATCGAAAAATGCGTCGATATAGCGACATCGGCGGCGCTCAAAGAGATGGTTCTTCCTGGTCTCGTAGCGGTGATAATGCCTATTTTCACGGGATTTGTTCTCGGCAGGCAGGCACTTGGTGGGATG
>JALTEE010000328.1 GCA_027007865.1 bacterium | reverse complement strand
CCTACATAGTATCCACCTATAGAATATTTTATTGAGTTGGTTTGGTGCTCGGTTCATCAATGGTTTGTGTAAGTTAAAAAATCGATACAAAAACGAACAAACGCCTAATAATATATTGCAAAAAAATAACATAAATAGGCACAATCCAAAGGTCGCAGTGCTGCCCACTATTATCCTCGACCCGCTCATTAAAAACTTTTTCTCTAGATACCATCTGCGTAAAGCAGACACATTATTATTTGTATTGTTATCATCTTTTTTACTGCAACCTATAAGAATTACAGTTGTAATAAGAATAGCAATAACATAAAATAGGATACTTCATATTTTACCCCACTTAAAAAAACCCGCACCGATTGCAGATGCGGGTTTTCAAATTCGACATATATAAAAATTAGTCCATAAGAGTAAAATTGCTTATTTTCTGGTATGCGTATGTGAATGTGATGCGGTCATAAGGGGTCGCTGAGTATGAATCGATGCGAAGTTTTACATAATGCCATTCGCCCGAATAGTCTTTCATAACAACAATCTCATAGACCTGATTTTCTCCCACATCAACGGAATTGCTATATCCAGTTGTATCTACATTTCCAACATTATCGTAGTTGCTCGTGGTTTGAATAAAACCTGTGGTATTAGGGAAATCGGTGCTGTAATAATCCGCGCTTGTTAGCGTATTATCACTGTCGTAATAAAAATCAATGCTTGTGGCATTATCAACAACAAACGAATACGAAGCACCGACACCGGAAGTCCAATTCCATCCCCATCCGCTCGATTCGGAAGGAGTATCGAAATCGTATAGTTCGCCAGTATCTTCATAAGGTTCGGATGATGCACTCGTCGCAGGAGATTCTTCGTCACCGCGAACAGCTGTTACTGTGTATGTGCCCACCTCTGTTGGAGCGATATGAGTATAGGTGGTCGTAGTAATTCCCTCTGCAAGCAGCGTTCCGTTGAAATAAACATTATATCCATCGATATCTTCTGTTGGAGAAGGTGACCAGGTTAGAATAAGGTCGGTTTCGTTTGTCGCACCTGTAAGTTGTAATGCTGTCGGCGGCTCAACAGAACTGGTCGGTTCATTCGAACAACCAACACCGAAAATAATCAAAGCGCCGATAGCAATCGTTGCGAACAACAGTCTCTTTTTCATTATAACCTCCCGTTTATATTTTCATTATAACAAATCCTCTTATTTCACCCGTGCGCCTTTACCTTTTTTATTCCTTTTGGCGGTTCCCGTCTTTTTCTTGGTTGTGGTCTGACCTTTTTGCGTAGTGGTAGTAGTTGTCTGTTGTGCTTGTGCCGCTTGCTGGAACAGTTCGGGATGATTTGTCTTCAAATCGTTGATTGTCTTTTCCAATTCCGTGATTTTCGCCTGCATTGCCCCGTTATTCTGCTCGATTTGAGTGAGTTTATTCCCGATTTCCTCGAGTTGCTGTGTAACGGCAGCGACAGCGCCACCACCCTGACAACCCACGAAAAGAAACATCGCCGCTAATCCAAGCAGCGCAACGACCGATACTACTCTCCTCATTTCTGCCTCCTTGATATAAGGTTTAATATTGTTATTAGAAGATAAATCGAAAAAAATATCTGTCAACAAAATTCTTGAATATATAGGTTCACCTTTGAAAAACCGTATGCCTATTCAAGTTAATCAAAGTCTCGCTATAATTTTCTTAATCGTTTCGGATGTTTCTTCGGGCAATTTGTCGTATCCCTTTGTAACTTCCTCGCGACTCTCGATGAAATCAAGCCTATCTTCCATTCTCTCCTTGAAAAATTCCCGATATTCTGTATCTCCCATTTTCGGCGCAAATCCATCGATAGGCACATACGAAAATTCCGGAACATCTTTCCATTGCTCGAATTGCGCTCTATTTTCCACAATATCCTCGATAATTCCGAGCGTCATTTCCTTTGTAACATCTTTACCCATAAAGTTTCCCGTATTCAAAACATAACATTTCACACCTTTTTCAAAAAGCTGCTTGAACTTTTCGTAGTCTTGGTCAAGCGGATATGTTCTGAATGGATTAGCATACGGTTCTACGACAAGTTTATCGAGGCTCACGCCGACAACGCGCTCCGCAGAAGTTCTCTTTGTGGCAAGTGTTGTTCCCATTGTGCTTGCGAGAATAGGGTCTTCTATTCGTGTAATCGGCGGCATCGCAGGGTCTTTCATAAGCCAGAAAATTGCATTTATAGGGTCGGGCATTTTATCGACGCGATTCGGAGACCAGAGACGCGATTTTATCGCTCTGCCATTGCCATTGCGAATGTCTTCTGTTACAAGAAACATCTTCCCGTCTTCATCGACCGATATACCGACATTTTGCGCAGAAAGAATAAATTTGTTGTCAGGATGACCGATTGCATAGTCTGCGGTTTTGTCGAAATATGAAGGCTCCAATGCTATCGAAGAACCGTCCTTCATACTTATGATAAATGCGTCATCGTGAACGATTGTGATTTTATATTTGCCGCCGTGTTTATTGTGCGAAAGCGTAGATTTCCCCGAGCCTGACAGTCCAAAGAATGCAGCAACATATTTTTTATCGTCGTATCGTTTGATTCCACCGTGGCAAGATGCGTATCCGTGTCTATTCGCAGTTCCCCAAGCCAAAGTCAGAGTAGCTTTTTTGAATTCACCGAAATATCGCATCCCGAGAATTGCGGCAACATTGTGCATCGGGTCGAAAAATGTTAGTCCAAGCGGGAAATCGGGATGTTTCCAATCCGGGTCAGAAAATACAAAAATCTCAGAATCCTCTATTGGAAGCGAATTTTTATACATTTCCGCATATTTCGTATTGATTGTCTGGAAATTGATAAGCCAGTTATATAGCGTGTTTTCAAAGCCTTCAGGCACTAAAAGATTCGCTTTGACCATAAAATCGGTATGCAGTCCGATAATAGCCTGTGAATGATACATTTCTCTAAATCTTGTGCGATAGACAGCTTCACGCAACACTTCTCCAAATTTCTTTTCGTCCACATCTGGTGTGAATGCGATTCTTCGCGCTTGAGCACATCTTCCAATGACAGCGCCATCGTTAAAAACAAGTATTTTCGCTTCGCTGGGCAAATTGTGAAATTCTGGTTCATAGATGGGAATATCCGTTACAGCTGTTCCTGTAGATGATTCAGCCATAAAATAGGCTTCCGCAAGAGAATCGACTTTGCGAACATTGTTCCCGAAGAACGCACTCTCAATAATCGTGCGATACGATGTTAAACCAGACTTGTCGTGCAATGATGGGAATACCATTAAAATACCTCCGATGTTTTGTGTGTGGCAAAAAAATTATAAATTCATATAGAAAGTCAAGTAAATTATTGTGCAATTTGTAACTTAATTTCGAAAGATAAAATTTTTATTGCGCCTGCTAGATGAATTATTATCTTTGGAGCTATGAGCATCAACAAACATATAATTTCGACATTCGTTCTTCTCGGTTTGCTTGTTCTCGCTTCTGCGCAGGGCATCGACCTCAAAGATATTACAGACAATACGAAACCGAAGGGGCTCGATATATCAGGCGCTGCGGTTTCATCGGGCGCAACACAGGTTCAGCAACAAATCGAAAATTTAAAAAAGCAAAAGGAAGCCGTATCTGCTCAATTTCGCCAATTACAATATGTTCCCATAGATGGTGAAATCGATGGCGATACTTACATCGTCGGTCCTCACGATATAGTTCATCTCCAAGTTTGGAGCGCTACGACTATCGATGAATTCGTAGAAATAACTCCCGATGGAATGGTCGTTCTTTCCGGATACGGTGCAATTCACATAGGCGGAGAAACCTGGAACACTGCGAAGGGAAAAATCGAAGCTGCCATCAAAAAAAGTTATAATCCGCAACGATGGGCGATAACTTTGAGCGGTGTCAGAATTTTTTGGGCGCATGTTTCAGGCGCGGTGAAACTGCCCGGAAGTTATCAAGTAGGTGCTACTCAACGAGTATGGGATGTAATCCAACTCGCAGGCGGAACAACGCCACTTGGAGACCTTTCCAATATCGAAATTATACGGAAAAACGGCGATACGGTTTTCGCGAATATCTCGAAGTATCTTTCTGCGGGCAATCTCGCTGCAAACCCATATCTCGAAGATGGCGATGTGGTCGTGGTTCCACCCGTCGATGGGAAAAACGGGCTAATTCGTCTTTACAGCGCAGGCGTCAGAAGCGGATTTTATGGATTGATGCCCGGAGAAACGGTCAGGAAATTTGCTCAGAGAATCGGTATTTTTACACAATCACCCGAACTGTCCGATGTGCAAGTAATTCACGATAATGAAATAAAAAATGTAAATCTTATCAGCGAAGATTATCCGCTCTCCACAGGAGATATCGTGATTTTCCCGACGCATCTCGATTCTATAATAGTCGGCGGGATTGTTCTTCAAGGTGGAGCGTATCCATATTATCCTGGTGTTTCATATTACGCATACATAGCGATGGCTGGCGGACCTTCGGATAAAGGCTCGGAATCGAGAGTATCGATATATCGCAAAGGGAAGAAACTATCACCTAAAAAAGCAGGCGAGCTAATGCCCGGCGATGTGATAATCGTGCATCATAGCACATTCAACAGGACAAAAGACCTCATCGAGACAGTTGCCCGTGTGATGAGTTCCAGTTTAACAGTATACTATTTAATAGACAGACTAACAAAATAATGGACAACGAGAATATAGAATACACATTTTTAGATGGGCTACATGCAATTTTGCGGCATTGGAAATCGATAATCTTTATTCCGCTTATCGCAGGGATTGCCGCGGTCGGTATCGGTTTTGCTATGCCGAAGTGGTATCGTGCCGAAGCGCAAATTATGCCGCCATATTCCAGCAACAACACGGCAGCAATAAACGGTCTACTTGGCGGAATTATGGGACTCGGTGGTAGCGAAGGCGCATTCACGCTACCGATGATGATTACCCCCGTGGATTTGTGGGGTGCAATGGTGAAATCACCGGGCGTCGCCGATTCGATTATTGAAAAATTTAACCTGATGAAGCGATACCATAAAACGCAGCTCGTTCGCACTCGAAAAACTTATAACAACAATTTATATGTGGATGTTTCGGGCGAAGGAATTTTAACGCTTGGTTATGAGGACAAAGACCCAAAATTTTCTGCCGATATAACAAATGCAATCATCAACCTCCTCGATAGAATATTGCGGCGTGTTCATATGACAACCGCTGCTAGAACGAGAAAGTTTTTAGAACAAAGGCTCAAAAAGAATGAACAGGATTTGAAAAACGCAGAAGATGCGCTTTTGTCATTTCAAAAAGCGAATAAAGCGATTTCATTGGAAGACCAAGCTAAAATCGCAGTTGAAAATGCCGCGCAACTTTATGCGCAACTTTCGTTTGTGGAAGTTCAAATCGGTGCGCTGAACAATTCGGGCGTGCAATTCAGCCCTGAAAAAGCGCAGTTCGAAGCTCAAGCAAAAGAATATCGCAAAAAGATAAATCAGCTCGAGCAGAAGGGCGATGCACTTATGCTGGGCATCCCAATAAAAAATTATCCCGACCTTATACTCGAATATGCAAGATTATACCGCGATATGAAAATCGAGGAAATCGTGTATGAAATGCTTCGTCAGCAATATGAGCAAGCTCGTATTGAGGAGCAGCGAAATACGCAAAATCTTCATATTCTTGCGCGAGCAATACCTCCCGATAAAAAAATCCGCCCTAAAAAAGCCTTAATGGGACTCGGAACGATGTTCGGCGTTGGACTTATCGTTATACTGTGGGCACTGTGGCAAGGATATCTCGAACTACTACGAAATAAAAATCCTGAGCATTACAAAGAAATCACAAACCTGTGGCGAAAATAAAAAGTGTCGAGCATCACAACCCATTCAAATTTGAAAAGTAATTGGGCTGTGCAACTCGACACTAATAATCGGAAACTATCAAAATACTGGTATAGAATCGCAATCGACGCATTCGAGGCTATCGTCCCAACAACCCCTGTTTCCTTCGGGATATTCTATCGAACCCCAATGTTCTTCTCTGTCCCAGACGATGTTCCATCTTCCCGCTTTTTCACCGGCAATATTGTTTATCCAGACCGTAGCGATTGTCCCATCGATGCTGTATCCCAGCGTATCTCCGTTGTCTTCACTTTCGGGAACGATGTTTGCTATTGTGAGTGATGCATTTGTATCGGCATCGGATGAGCGTTCCCAACCGACCCATAGCGCTGGCGTTTCCGAATGTGTGCTATCGGCGAAATTAAATTGCCACCAGCCGCCTGTGGCGGCAGTATTGCATCTGCCCGTGTACCACAGAAAATCCGTCAGCGAATCGTTTGTAACTTTCATATCCCATTGAACACTATCGGAAATCAATTGTGCATAGAGACTGGTATTGTTCCCTTCTATATTTCCGAGAGTCCATCGCCAGGTGAGGTCACCTTCATAAGTGGGGTCTTGCGCTATTGCAAACGCAAATGCAAGTCTCGGAATGAGAAAGGTAATTTGTGTAAGAGTAGTCCATACGATTACAATCGCAGCGGCAGTATCAAAATCTTCACAATGTTCGACATCCAAAACAGAACGCTCCATCGCAGCAGTTGCTTCACCGAAGAGAGACAAATCCATATCGAATATGCCCGATGGCGGAATCTCGGGCGCTGCTGGCTCTTCTTCTTTCTTGGAACAGCCGAGAACAACAATCGACACAAGCAACATCAGCACGAGCCCGACCAGCAATAACTTCTTCATAAAATCTCCCCCCTGTTAAATTTTTATAAATGTAACTTCTATTCTAAACAACACAATGTTTTTCAATAAGTTATCG
>JALTEE010000327.1 GCA_027007865.1 bacterium | reverse complement strand
TGGTAATGAAAATGTGTTTAACTATTTAATAGATGTTGCTGTCTATCGAGATAGTTTAATATATTTTACTGACCCGCTGAATCATAGAATCATAAAAATAAATACTATGTATGACAGCACATTCGAGGCACTTATAGATACAGGATGTCGGACAGGATTTGTTGATGTTGATTCTATTGGACGAATTTATTTTTCAGATAACTGTGGGAAATTAGTTAGAGTAGATGACATTTATGGCACTGGTTGGATAGAATATGATTCTATTTATCCCGACGATGTTGAGATAGGACCGGATAATAAAATTTATTTTACATCTCTTTTCTATGATTCTTCTGTGGTATATTGCATCGACAATATGATGAGCGACACTATCTATTCATATACGATAGATACAGGACTTGCCGCTTTTAGTTTGGTTGCCACTTTTTGGCTAACTCTCGATGATTCTGGCAGAATATATATAACAGACCCATATTATAACCGAATAATACGAATGGATGATATTACGGGTGCAGGCAGAGTTGAGTTCTATATTGATTCTTTATCCTCATTATCAGGAATTGATATAGGGCCGGATGGTAAAATTTACATAGTTGATTCCAGAAATCATCGCATAATAAGGATGGACGATATGGATGGCAGTGGTTGGACGACTTTTGGCACCGGTCCTGGTTCAGGTGTGGGAGAGTTTATGGATCCCGCCGGCATCTGTGTTGTTCGCCGCCCGACCGATGCAATTTCCGAAACAAGCCAAAAACCCGAAAGTTTTAAAATTTCTGCATATCCAAACCCGTTCAATTCTTCGTGCAAAATCACGCTGTCTGGTGTCAACAAGGGAGCATGCTCCCTTGTTGATGGGACGGTGGAAATATACGATTTGCGGGGGAATGTTGTAGGGGCGACCCCCTGTGGTCGCCCACAAGAAGGGCAGGCACGGGGACCTGCCCCTACGGGCGGCACATTCATCTGGACGCCCAATAAAAACATTTCTTCTGGAATATATTTTGTGCAAGCAAGAACAGAAGACGGGCAGAAAACGACCAAAAGAATCGTATATATTAAATAGCATCGATTACGAGGTCGAAATCTTTCACTATCAATTCAAGCGTTTCTGCAACAGACAAATTAAGTCGCCTGTTCAACTGCCCACAATTATTATGAGATAGATTTTCGGGTCATTGCCATCCACCGCCACAAAATAATCAGAAAAAATACTTTGCGATTTTTAAAATGCCCTGCTTCCATGGGACTCTGTGTGTAACTCCATCTTGCGTTTTCCCGCTTTTGAACTTATCAACATTTTTCAAATACCATTCGTAATTCCGAAGAAGAGCATCCTTGTTCGAGTATTTTGGTGTAAAACCGAGCAGCTTTTCTGCCTTCTCAATCGAGACAAACGAGTCCTTCGTTGCGGTCTTATAAACCCACGGATACAGAGGAGACAATTTTAGCAGTTCCAGCACTTCGAGAGCAAAAACTACGAGGTTCGCGGGAGAACTCTTAATTTTTTTGCCGAAACCTGCCTTATCGAGCACAACTTGATAATCTTCACGCATTGTCGAGAATTCTTTCGCTCCGATATTGAATTCTGTGTTGACTTTCGATGCATCATCGAGAGTGGCGGCTATCCAAATAGCCTCGCAAAGGTCCTCCACATCTAAAAGTTGATATAAATTTTTCCCTCTGCCTATCATCGGGAAAGAATGCCCTTCGCTTGCCCACTCGTAGAAAATTCCGAACACACCGAGCCGTTCCGGACCGACGAACGATTTCGGTCGAATTGTAGTTATAACCATCCCTTGCTCGCGGAATTTTTTAACCAACTTCTCCCCCTCGATTTTTGTCTCGCCATAGGGACCCACACCGACGAGTTCATCGTCTTCATAGAGCGGATGATGGTCGGGAATTCCATAAACTGCCGTCGAAGAAATATAAATTCCTCGTTTTACCCCGTGTTCGATAGCCGATTCGAATACATTCTTCATTCCATCGATATTAGTTGTGTATATATCTTTTTTGGAATAAAGTGGTAGTGCCGCCGCACCATGCATTACTATATCTACGCCTTCCATACAACTATCGACCACCGCTTTGTCGCGAACATCACCCAAGATATGCGTGATTTTATCCTTACAATCATCGTAATTGAACGGCTGAATATCAAGGGAAACAACCTCTTCTCCTTTGCCGAGCAGGTATCGGATTAGGTTGATACCAAGGAATCCAGAGCCACCGGTTACAAGCCACTTCGCCATAATTTGTGCCTCCATTTATTTTAAGAAAAATGTTTCCTGCAATTTATTCTAACTTGTTATAAGAAAACTACTTTTACCTCCATGCCTAACTCATTGTGTTTCATAGTAATATATATTTCCTGTTCCCCCTCATCTGTCCCGACAGGGCGGGACACCTTCTCTCAAAGGGAGAAGGTAATTCTCCTTTCTCCTTGGGGAGAAAGGAGTTAGAGGATAGAGGGGATAAATAAAAACCCATATCAAAGAACTCAAAAATCACCTATTTTGCGGGGTTCATTTTAAGAAAATAATTCGCTTCGTAATTGTTTGTTCGCCACTTATTGCTCGCACGAGATATATTCCAGATGAAATAGATTGAGCGGGTTGCCAGATGTAGGGGCGACTCTCGCGGTCGTCCCATTCTGACGAGACAGAAGCAAGACTTGCCTCTACGATATTTCCCCGCAGGTCGTATATCTCGATTTGTAAGGGCGTATCACGATATGCCCCTACACCATTTATGTTGATTTTACACGATGAATTGAACGGATTCGGTGAAACTGAAATCTCTAATTGCGATGGTGTTCGATACGAATTTTCCGCAATTTTTGCGGGTCCTCCATATTGATATCCTGTGCGGTAACTGTCGTGGCGATACATAGTCCATATATCTCCGCCACCGGGTCCCGCTTTTACCGCATACGCCCTTCCGTAATTCGGTATCGTATCGGAATATCCTCTGCCACCGATGCAGAAAATATCTATCCAGCCATCGTTGTCGAAATCGGCTGCGATTGGAGCGTTTTCTATGGGATAGCCATCATCGGTTTCAAAATTCCACACAGCGGAGCCATCTTCGCCGTTGACAACATACAACTTACAATCCGTTGAACCGAAAACTACTTCCTGTTTGCTGTCGCCATCGATTTCTGCAACTATTGAACCACGGTCTATAGCTCCGCCTGTGGCAACCGCCCATAACGATTCTCCATCGGCGGAAAGACAATACAAACTATGTCCAGCAGCGGCAAGAATTTCCGGTCCAGGTGAATCATCTATGAGTTCTGCAATTGTTACAGGAGCGAAAACATAGTCGCCGATGGTGCGTTCCCATATCAGCGAACCGTCCTCCGCATTTAGTGCGAAAATTTTTCCGGAATAGTCGCCTATTACCAGTTCAGGCAATCCATCGAGGTCTATATCCGCTGTGGCAGCGCCGGCATACATCCAGTCATCCGCCTGATATGTCCACAGTGTATCACCAGTTTGCCCATTCAACGCATAAATTTTGCAATCACCGCGGAACATCGCTATTACTATATCCAAATGCCCATCGGAATTGCAGTCAAGAATGCACGGCGCACTCTGGACATATCCCGTATCGCAATATGTTCGAGACCATACAAGAGAGCCATCTTCACCATTCAAAACATACACTTTGCCATACCAAGTTCCAAAAATCACTTCCGGGAGACCGTCCTCATCGACATCTGCTACGGCGGGAGGCGAATCGATACATTCTATATATCCCGACGATGGATAGCGCCATTTGACCGTGCCATCACCGTTAAGGCAGAACAAAATTCCCCAACTCGCCGGAATAATCACATCAAGGGAACTGTCCATATCTACATCGGCGATAACGGGTGCGGCATCGAGCGGCCCTCCGCCAACATCGAAACGCCACAGAATAGTGCCATCTTCGGCATTCAGCGCATAAGCGTGCTCGTCATCAAAATATGTGCCGAAAACGATTTCGAGATTGCCATCGTTGTCGATATCGGCAGATGCAGGCGAACCATAGCAATGCGACAATAATTCCTGTGTCCAAAGCATTTCTGGCACTTGCCCCATAGCAAAAGCAAAGAAAATAAATACCGAAAAAATAGCGAGATAGAACCTCATTTGGCACTCCTATTTTATATAGACAATTCGTTTTGCTGCTAAATTGCCGTTTTCGGTTTCCACTCGGACGAAATATATTCCCGATGAAATCGATTTGTCGGGCATCCAAATGAATGTGCGGGTGCGGTTTTGTAGGGGCACAGTTTCCGTGCCCTCTTGCATTGGGCGAGGTGACCTTGCCCCTACAGTATTCGTGAACACCATATTCCCCCGCAAATCGTATATCGCAATATACATAAGGGTTTGGCGCACCAAACCCCTACTATCAGAAATCGTAATTTCACACGATGAATTAAACGGATTTGGAAAAACATTAAACAAGAAATCGGATGGACGAGCGTAATTTTCCTTTATGGCGGTATAATTCCTGAACTTGAAAAAAACAGATTGTTCACAGGATACGAACACGCTTTCCACATCGGCGATGGAATTAGCGCTGTCCCAGTCGCTGTCGGCGGGAATTGTATCGGATACGATATATTGCATATAAATCGGTGGCTCAATTGTGAACGGGAACGAATCGGATTCCCATACAACCGATACCGATTCGCCTGGTTCATCGATAAACGACAATTGCCATAGACAATTCCAGCTTTCATCCGAACGATAATCTTCTCGGAGGGAAGATATAATCGAGTCGCCGTGAATATATGGGAAGAAACCGTCAGGCGGCGGAGGCGGCATCGCAACATCGACAAATGGGTCATATTCGTCTGTCGCATTGAAGCGTTGACCAAAATAAAGCCGATATATATATGCGCTGTCAAGCGAAGTGGGATATAGCGTCAGTCCGATGCGCCAGTCTGTGCAAAAGGATATCGTAAATATCGAGAAAATAATTGAAATAACGATGAATTTTGGAATTACTGTTCGCATACTGCAATCCTGTTAATTATTAGGCAATTTTTCGATAAAAAGTTATCTCATATCATAAGTTGTGGCAAGTTTTTTTCTTATCGAAATAAAAAAGGCGGCGAGATAATTTATTAAAACTGCCGCCGGATAACATGATATATACTTTCGACGATTTTATTCTGTAGTTTCGGTTATCACTTGGTCAATAGTCGTAATTCCTTCGAACATTCTGGCTATAGCTTCCTGCCGCAATGTCTTCATCCCATTCTGACATGCGACTTCTTCGATTTCCAGCGCCGATGCACCTTCAATTATAAGCTTTTGGAGCGGTCTTGTCATAGGCATCGCCTCGAATATAGCGATTCTTCCCTTGTATCCTGTTCCGCCGCAAGCAGGACAACCTCTGCCCTTATAGAATTTGAGCCCTTTTTCTTTGACTTCTTCCATATCTATTCCGAGAATTTCGAGTTTTTCCGGTTCCGGTTCGTATTCCTCCTTACATTCCTTGCAAATTCTCCGCAGCAGTCTCTGCGCTACGACAAGTCTTATTGAACTTGCAGCAAGAAAAGGCGGTAACCCCATATCTACGATACGGGTTATCGTGGATGGTGCATCATTTGTGTGAAGCGTTGAGAATACGAGGTGCCCCGTTAATGCCGCCCTAACGGCTATCTCCACGGTCTCGTTGTCTCGAATCTCGCCGACAAGTATAATATTCGGGTCTTGTCTCAAAAACGCCCTCAGTGCAGCGCCAAAAGTCAGACCGATTTCGGGGTGCATCTGAACCTGATTGATACCATCAAGATTGAATTCCACAGGGTCTTCGGCGGTCATTATATTTACATCGGGAGTGTTTAATGATTGCATTGCTGAATATAGTGTAGTTGTTTTACCAGAGCCGGTCGGTCCTGTAACCAAAACCATTCCGAACGGCATATGAATCGCTTTTTGAAATTCTTTCATAGCAAACGGCGGGAATCCGAGTTTTGACATATCGAGCATAAGATTTTCTGGGTCGAGCAATCGCATCACTACTTTCTCGCCAAAAATGCACGGCAGAATCGATACACGAAAATCTATCGAGCGTCCAAAAGCGTGTATTTTGATTCTACCATCCTGCGGCAATCTTCGCTCCGATATATTGAGTTTGGAAAGAATCTTGATTCTTGAAATCACTGCAAAGCGCAGCCCGTAGGGTAATTGCGAAACTTCATGAAGGACACCGTCCACGCGATACCGGACGCGAAACCGTTTCTCATAGACTTCGATATGAATATCCGATGCTTTCAATTTGATGGCATCGAGGATGAGTTGGTTCACAAGTTTCACAATCGGCTTATCCTGAACAGCCTTTTGCAACTCCGTTTCCGAAAGTCCTTCCTCCTCTTCCTCTTCGACAATTTCCATATCCTCGGAAACTTCATCGACAATATCGGACAACGATTCTCCACCGCCATAGTATTTATCCAGAGTTTTTTCAATCGATTCTTTTGATGCCATTACCGGCTGAATTTCGAGTCCGGTAACGAATTTTAATGTGTCCATTACGAACACATTTGCAGGGTCGCTTGTTGCGACAAATAGTATTTTCCCCACCTTGATTGCTGCAATGACGGTGAATTTGCGGGCAATATCCACAGGAACGAGATCGACGACATCTGGGTCAAGTTCGAGGTCATCAAGTTTGATTGTGCCGATGTTAAGCTGTTTAGCAAGAAATTCATTTATAACGGATTCGCTCTTTATGTATCCGAGATGAAGCAATATCTCGCCGAGTTTTCCGCTGTGTTCTTTTTGATGCGCAAGAGCTTCGTCGAGCTGCCCCTTCGTAATTTTACCAGCCT
>JALTEE010000326.1 GCA_027007865.1 bacterium | reverse complement strand
TCCCATTCCCGAGCGTCGCTGCATACGGAATTCTTTCGCATTTGTGCGCTTGCCGAAGCCGTTTTCGGAAGCGAATAGTATCGTTCCTTCCGGATTTTTCAGCACTACCATAGTAACCACATCGTCATCTTTTCTAAGCCTAATCCCGTGAACGCCTCGCGCTGTTCTGCCCATCGAACGAACTTGATTTACAGGGAATCGTATCGATTTGCCGAGTTTCGTTACGAGCATAACATCTTCGGCGCCCGATGTTATCTGGCAATCGATAAGTTCGTCGTCTTCTGGAATGCCGATTGCGATAATTCCGTGCTTGCGGACATTCGAAAATGCGGATAGTGGAGTTCGTTTGACATAGCCCTTTCGCGAAGCGAAGAAAACATATTTTTCTTCGGAGAACTCGCGAATCGCAACGGTCGATGCAATCGAGTCGCCTTTGTCGATTTGCAGCAAATTCACAATCGCCGTTCCGCGTGAATATCTGCCCGCTTCGGGAATTTGATATACTTTTAGCGCGAATGCCTTGCCTTTTCTGGTGAAAAAGAGCATCGTGTCGTGGCTGCTCGGGACGAAGAGTTTTTCTACGAAATCCTCTTCTTTGGTTGTCATAGCGGTCTTTCCGCGTCCGCCTCTACGCTGAGAGTGATATGCTGAAATCGGCATTCGTTTTATGTATCCGCCGCGGGTAACTGAAAGCACCATAGCCTCGTCGGCGATGATGTCCTCGATATCGATTTCTCCTTCTGCATCGATGATTTGTGTTCTTCGCTCGTCTGCGTAGTTCTTTTTTATCTCGGTAAGTTCCTGTGAAATTATTTCGAGTATTTTCCTCGGTGATGCAAGAACGCTTTCGAGAAATGCGATTTGCTTGCGTATATCTTGGAGTTCTGCGATGATTTTAGATTGTTCGAGGGAAGTCAATCTTGCGAGGCGCATATCGAGAATCGCTTGTGCTTGAATTTCCGAAAGGGAAAGCGATTCTACAAGTTTGCTCTTCGCTTCGGGCGTATCCTTGCTTTTGCGGATTATGTTCACCACGAGGTCGATGTTGTCCAGCGCTGTTTTCAAGCCGATAAGGATATGTTCTCGCTCCCTTGCCTTTCGCAATCTATGTCTGCTTCTGCGAATGATGACCTGTCTTCTGTGGTCGAGGTATGCTTCGAGCATTTCTTTCAGGTTCATCTCCACGGGTCTGCCGTCTCGCAGTGCGAGGAAAATTATTCCATAAGTAGTTTGCAAGCGAGTGAGTTTATATAATTTGTTCGCCACGATTTGCGGGTTTTCGCTGCGCTTAATTTCGATAACGATGCGCATTCCATCGCGGTCGGATTCATCCCGAATGTCTGCAATTTCTTTGAGGTGCTCACTTTGAACGAGTTGAACGATTTGTTCGATGAGGCTTGTTTTATTTATCTGATATGGAATTTCAGTGATGATAATTCTATCTCTCGCTCCGCGCTGTCCCTGTTCTATGTATAGTCTTGCTCGCATCTGGATTTTTCCGCGACCCGTTTCATAAGCCTCTTTGATACCGTTTCTGCCGACGATGAACCCGGCGGTCGGGAAATCGGGACCGGGTAAAAAACGCATTAAGTCGGCAATCGAGCAGTCGGGTTCTTCAATCATATATTGGATTGCATCGATTATTTCGCCGAGATTGTGCGGCGGAATATTCGTTGCCATTCCAACAGCAATGCCCGATGCACCGTTCACGAGCAAATTTGGAAATTTCGCAGGAAGGCATTTAGGTTCGAGGAGGCTGTTGTCGTAATTTGGGATAAAATCGACGGTCTCCTCTTGAATTTCCGCCAGCAGTTCTTCTGCGAGTTTATGCATCCTGACTTCGGTATATCGCATAGCGGCGGGAGCATCACCATCGATGGAGCCGAAATTTCCCTGACCGTTGACGAGTGGGTATCGCAGCGAGAAATACTGCGCCATACGGACGAGAGCATCGTAAATCGCATCGTTGCCGTGCGGATGATATTTACCCATCGTGTCTCCGACGATACGCGCAGATTTTTTATACGGTTTGTTGTGAGTATTCCCCATCTCGTGCATAGCAAACAAAATTCGTCGTTGCACGGGTTTCATCCCATCGCGGACATCGGGGAGAGCGCGACCGACTATGGTGCTCATCGCATAGTCGAGATAAGAATGTCGCATTTGCTCTTCTATATCGACCTGTATAATTTCCTGTTGTGCTGATTCAAATGGCAATTTTATTCCTCGCTCTTGGGTTCATAGGTCGGTTTTAGTTCTCCATCGAGATATTCCATAAGCGCAACCATCGTGGGTTTTTTCTTCTCGATTAGATGAACTCGGTATTTTTTCTGCAGCTCTATTCGCATACGATTGATTTCCCGCGCACGCTTAGATATGAGCTGCACGAGTTCATATTTTGTTATATTGCTGAGGTCAGGATTGAATAGTTCCGTTTTGTCCTCTATTGCACCGCGATGTGTGAAAATGTATTTCTTGGACTGCATATCGAGCCTCCTATTTGATTATTTTTCTCTCTTGTTGAACGATAAAAATTTGCATCTTTTTCATCGCATTCATATCTAATTCGGCTATTTGAAAATTTCTTCCGGATACGCTTTCAATGTCAGCATCCAATCCTGTAATTTTTGGATTCTCTGACCTTTTTCTTCGGGAATATACAGTGGTCGTCCTCTTCCATCGAATATTATTCCAACGACGCCTCCCCAGACTGTAGTCTCGATAGTTTTTCCTTTTCCACTGCCGAGGTCGAAGCCGCGAAGGGGCTTTAAGCGCACCTTTGCACTCTTATCGACTTCGAGAGGGTACAGCATCATCTCGCCGAATTTCAATTCGCCACTTTCTTTTTCACCATCTGGGAATTCGATGTCGAATTCGAGGATTTTTCTTTCCTCCTTTTCTATTCCGATAGGTGTTATGCAGGTTCCGAGTTTGATAAGGCAATCTCGGTGGAATACTTGTAGTGCGGCATCTTTGTGAACCTGCGCCAGCACGCCGAGATGAGGCATCATAAAAATGGAGTCTACCGCAAGTTGTGTTATTCCCATTGGCTGAAATGCGTCTATCATCATCATTGCAGCCTGATTCCGCCGCGGTGCGTGAGAAAGAACTCCACCGGAACCGATGATTAAATCGAGGCTCGGCATATCGACGAGAGTATTCGCAACCTCTGCGGATTGGTCGAATGTATCGGAAACAGTGCGCTTTTTCTGCACGCCTTTCAACTCGGTTGCAAAAGTTTTGTGATGATAGAATGCGAGTCTGAGCGCTTCTCTCGCAAGCGCCTGCTCAAATAGTAAAGTGTCCATCGTTTGCGGGATTGTCGTCGGACGAATCATTTTGTTCTTCACCTGATTTTGAAGGGCTTGCTCGTCCATATCGAACGGTATCCAGCGCATAACATTTTTAATTCCTGCTTCGGTGAAAACATTCGATATCGAATAACTCATACCGAGGTTTGCGGAAACTGTTCTGTTAAACTGCGGAATTTCTTTGCTGTCGCGAAATACGGAGAAAACATCTGTCGTCGCACCGCCAATATCCACGCCGAGAACTTGGATATTTTCCTCGTCGGCGACGAGTTTCATCATATCACCGACAGCACCCGGCGTGGGACGAATCGGCGCATCTGTCCAGCCCATTAACTTTTTGTATCCCGGCGCCTGCGCCATCACATGTTCCATAAAAAGATTGTGGATTTCTTTTCGAGCAGGCTCGAGATTTTCGATGTCCAGTGTAGGTCGGAGATTGTCCACAATGTTTAATTGGACTTTGTCTCCGAGAGTCTTTTTTACTTCATCACTCGCATCTTTGTTTCCTGCATAGATGATGGGGAGTTTGTATGACATTCCCAATCTTGGTTTTGGAGCGGCAGCCGCTATTAGCTCCGCCATTTGAACAACTTGTCGAATATTTCCGCCATTCACGCCGCCCGCAAGAAGAATCATATCTGGTCGCAATCTACGAATTCGTTCGATTTGCTCGTGAGTCGGCCTTTTGTCGTTAGCAGCAATAACATCCATTACAATAGCGCCTGCGCCGAGAGCAGCGCGCTCGGCACTTTCGGCGGTCATACTGCGAATTAGACCGATAACCATCATTTGAAGTCCGCCGCCAGCGGAAGATGTAGAAACATAAATGTCCGCACCTTTATCGCCGCTAACGGGACGTATTATCTGACCGGAACTGTCGATGAATTTTCTTTTAGCCAGTTCTTCAACCTCGTTCACGGAATTGAGCACGCCCATAGTAACATCTTCAAATGGTGCTTCGACCGTTGTAGGCGCTTCGCCGCGCACAACAAGGCGGTATTCACCGTCTCGTTTTTCTATCAAAATTGCTTTGGTTGTCGTGCTGCCGCAGTCGGTTGCGAGAATTACATTTATTTCCTCTGGTTTCATACAGTTAGTCTCCTTTCTCGAATGATGATAATTATAATTCATTAAATAAACTATATATAATTGGAAAAGCAAATAGAAAATATATATTTCATAGTGCTTTTTTGATAGATATTGGATAGATTTTAGTTCTCTAAATTTTCATCATTTACTAACCTTGTTCGAGACAGTATATTAGTTTTTAAATCGCCTTATTTATAAATTTAGAATATTTTCTGGAGAATCGAACTATGTCAATAAACACAGAACATTTTGCAGCGATAATAAATTCACGCCAGAGCAAGTTTCCGTGCGGAAACGATTTGTGGGTGAAAAATACCGTCGCAGCGGTGCAGGATGCCGTGAAAAATAGATATACAATCCTATCTTCGATTGGAATGAATACTTATGAACTTGTTATGTGGTCGGCAAACTATTTTGGCGGAAGGCAACTCGTAATTTATCCTATCTCGTCGCTGGAATCCGCATATAGCGCAGCAGACAAGACTATTGCCGAATTCGAACTCGATATAGATAGAACCGATTTCAAATTTATCCTTGCCAGCAATAAAAATACGCGAGCAAATTGGCACAAGCGCGATGAGACGATAATTTCGCTCGCAGACCGCATTTATCCAATCTCTATTCGCAAAAATAGCACGCTATTGCCACTTTTCTCGATGAAAACCGAAAGCGATTTTGTGAAAAAGTTCAAAACGCTATATAAAAAGCGGAAAATTCCGAAATATGACATAGATTTCAATGCTGTAGAACGGCAATATCCACCAAGCGGTTGGAAATATCTAACTCATTGGACACATTCCCATTCGGGTAAATGGGTCGGCGGAAAAAAGGCGAGATATTATGAGATGCTCGTGTCGAGTGGCGATGAAAATCCACATTCGGCGAGAAGAACATTGGAGCGAATCGAGCAGACAGAGCGCATAAGCGCTTCTTCGACGATGATTCGCGGAGATATTCCTGTGGTTTCGTTCACAGAATTGCCGCCAGCGGAAGCACTGAAATTGATGCGTTGGCGAACAGGATTGGGTAGATATAATTTCGAGCCGTTCGGCGTCGCTGTGGATAAACACTTGGCAGGATCCATCGGGGCAAAACCTGTAATATATGGAAACGACGAAGTTTATAAAAAACTTTCAAAAAGCGAGCGAGCATTTTACCAGCCGAACGGCAACGGTAAGAAATGGCACGAAGAATGCGAATGGCGATACATTGGCGATTTTAACCTGAAAAAATTATCACGGGATAAATATTTCTTTATAAAACTCGGATAAAATGCAAAATAGAGAACAGCAAATGATAACTTATTTATAGGAGAATTCGCCCGACAATCAGCACAAATTCTCCATCCCGATAACTCGAAACTCATTTTTTTGTCAACCCTAAGGAGTTTATAGCGTCTATTATGTCGAAAGCAAAAGAAAAAACTCGGAGCAGCGATGTGGAGTCCGAACTCATCGAAGACGCGAAAAATGGTAGTGCAGAAGCATTTGATAAACTTATGTCCATTCATCAAAATGAAATTTTCAAACTTGCATATAGGATGCTCGACAACAGAGACGACGCGCTCGATGTAGTTCAAGATACATTTTATCGCGCTTATCGTTCTTTAAAAAAATTTCGCGGAGACAGCGGTTTTCGACTCTATCTCGAAAAAATCGCGACAAATCTATGTATTTCGAGATATAGGCGGAAAAAGATTTTTACTGAAGTCGAGAACATAATCGGTCTCGGAAAATCACCGAACTGGGACGACAGCATCGATGCCGATGCGCACAAAAAGATGATTTCGCAAGCGATGAATACACTTACACCGAGAGAGCGAGCGGCATTTGTTCTCAGATTCGAGCAGAAATTGTCGGTTGGAGACAGCGCAAAAGTTATGAAGGTTACCGAAGGAACAGTGAAAACATTGACACATCGCGCCACAGAGAAAATGCGAAAAGTGCTGCGCGGAAAAATCGCAAATTTTTAGTAAATTTTGAAATATTTATGGAGTTTTGAAATGAGTGATGAATTCAAAAACATAGAAAACATTTTCGACGGCGCCGAACCGATGCTCACTACCAGCGATAGCGATGCAATTCGCAAGGGAGTATGGCGTCGCGTTAGACGACACAGGATTATCGTAAAGGTGCGCATCGCCGTCGCAACCGCTGCGGTGATTGTCCTTGCTATAATCACGGCGCTGCCCAAAAATCAAGCGCAGAACTACGACTATTGGGAACTATCATATCTTTCCGACGACGAACTTATCGAAGAAGTTTCTACTATGCCATCGGAAGAAATCACGATTCAACTTGCCGACAGCGACGAAGATGAAATCGAAGAGGCAATTCTTTCGCAAATCGATGTCGAAGATGCAGTGAGCGCTTTGCCAAGAGACGAGCAGGAAGAAATTTTAATCGCTATGAACAATATGTAAATGTTTAGTAATTATAATG
>JALTEE010000325.1 GCA_027007865.1 bacterium | reverse complement strand
TAAAAATTTTATCTGCCGATGATATTTTTGAAAAATCTGGCAATGATGCCGATGGAATAGTCAGCGATTTGAGCGATGCAGCGCTCGAAATATCCGTTGCCGATTGCGCTCCTGTTGCATTGGCAGATGTTAAAAATCGTATAATAGCATTACTGCACGCTGGCTGGCACGGAACAAGAGCGAAAATTATCGAAGATGGAATATCGGAAATGAAAAAACTCGGCGCAAAAATCGAAAATATTTTCGCTTACATCGGTCCCGCAATCGGCGAAAACGACTACGAAGTCGGCGATGAATTTTTTAAATATTTTCCGCATTCGACGAAAATTGTGGATGGGGAAAATTATTTCGATTTGAAAGGTGAAATCGAGCGGAGATTACATTTGCTCGGGATTTTAAAAATCGAAAAGTTTCCGCTATCCACATATTCTACGAAATGGCTCGAATCGTTCCGCCGCGATGGCGATAGAGCGGGAAGAATTTCGTTCTATCTATGGATGAAATAAGGGCGCATCTCGTCCCGCCGTGGCGAGAGACACGCCCTTGTTTATATACACAACGCAGAGGGATTGCTAATATTACTGCATTCTCACCGCCACGGAGCGAGTTTCATATTTTTTGCCGTCGTAATCTCTCGCTATGACTTTGTATATATAACTTCCGTTAGCGATAGGGTCGCCGTCCGCATCGAAACCGTTCCAGCCGACAGAATTATATCCCGCTTTCGTCGGGCAATCGAATGTGCGAATCATCCTGCCGCGCAGCGTATATAGTTCCACTCGAACAGATTTTGCCGGACGAGTCAGCGTATATACAAATTCGGTATAGTTTTTGAACGGGTTCGGATAGTTCACGACATCTTTCAGTAAATCGCCCTTGCCTGTGATGATTTCTACGACAGCGACATTATCGTTTTCCTTGATTTCGCCGAACTGTGAATCGGGGTCCGCTACGACGAACAGCTTTTCATAATAATCGCTTACTTTGTGGTTGAACGAAACGGTGTGAATTGTATCTGGTGTGCCTGCCATCAGAATGCCGATTATTTGGTCGTCGCCGAGCTGCGAACCGTCCTCTGCAAGCAAACGAACGGGAACTTGTTCAAATTTCGTATTCCCTTCAAAATGAATATCCGCGTTTATTGTAATTTCCTCGTCTATCTCGGGAGTCTCGTTAGACAGCGATATATCGTTATCTCTGACGAACAAGTTCGCTCCGTAGAAAATCGTATCCGGGTCGGTTTCGGTGAATTTTCGCCTTTCAGAACTGTCGGTTGCTGTTGTTCGAGCGAGTCCGCTTCCGTCTGCGAGCCCATAAAATTCCGCAGTGAAAGCATAGCACAGTTCGAGGACATCGTCTGCGTCTGTTGTGGGAACGGCGAGCCAGAGTGGTATTGTTCTTATCCCGGATATACCCGGATAGATATCGGGAACATCGATTGACACGATGCGTGTTTCAGGGTCGTATGCGAAAGAATATGTGCTGTCGATTCCGTCGAAATATGCGTCGTCGCCGATTTGAACATACAGCGTCGGCTGCATAGCGATGTCATTCCCGATATTCACGACATCGAGTTCGATTACCATTTCGTTGTCACCTTGATTTAGGACATAATATCCGGTGCTGTCCACATCTTGCCCATTGACCTGCGAAACGCGCTTCAACGGCAATATCTGTGGACCTCTTGCTGCGATATAGTATGCGCCGCCTCGCTTTGTCCGCTCTATGCCGAGAATATCATCGTAGCGAATGAACGGATGCGATGAGACGAGTAGGTTATCTGTGCCATAATCTGCATCCACGAGCGAGCGGACAATGAACCAAATCGAATTTCTCGACGGCGATGGGGGAAATGTGAGCGCATCTGTCGGCGGAACCAGCGAAAGAACATTACCGGAGAAACTGCCTGTAACATCGGAATATACTCCGCTGTCAAATTCATCAGGGTCGGGCTGCGACCAGCTCCATCGTGCTTCAACAGGCGTGGGAACAGTGAAATAATCTTCGAGTGTATCTTGAAATTCCGATAGCTGCGCAGTGCCGAGCACAAATGATGGTGAATTTGTTCCATCCCATATTGCGAACTTTGTATCCGATACATTCATAGTGAAGGGTTCGCCTGTGCCGATATCGTCCCAGTAATCCCGCACAGTTCCATTTACTACGAAAGGAATATCATAGACACCGTTTGCGAAGGACGGGTCAACAACGAGATGGAATACAAAATACACTCTCCGCGACGACTGCACCTCTGGGATTGTGGTAGAACCGTCGGGACTGCCGAGCTGGAACAGAATTTCCCGCTCCGATGGGTTGAAGCGCCATCCAGCGTGGAAAGTTCGCGGGTCGTCGCCTGGAATCCATTCGCCGGAATCTTCATCGTAGTGGGCAGGAACGAATGGACGCGGATATACGCCATACCAGAAAAATTCGTAAGTGCTGCCGAGCGCCGACAGGTCAGGATGACAGGAAACATTGTCCCAAGTCTGTCCCGAAGCATTATCTACTTCTACGACAGCGGTCAAAACTCCGCCGCTCACGCTGCGAGTGTATCCCGCGGTGGTTATCAGCGAATCGGGGAATGCAGATATTATGCTGACATTTTCGGGTGCGCCGCTCGGGTTGATTCGTGAACCTGTTGTAATATCGGGGTCGAATAGTGATGCTGGCTCCTTCCCGCCGATGTGAACCTGAATATTTGCGAGCCCATTGCTTGCGGACAAAATATATGGGTCGAATGAGATATCAAAATCGTGCGGCTCGCTAGTATCCTTTATGCGATAGCGCAGATAGACGGTGTCTTCATAGAGCGATACGAGAGTTGGCGTTGCATTTCTACCGACCTTGATGTCGTTTCCTTTCGCTTGCGCCAGCAATGCGTGAGACCACTGCACCCACGGCGACCCGCCGAATATTTCCTCATTGACAAGAATCGCTCCATCGTTTATTTTCACGAGTCCCTCGTATCCTTCGCCGTGCCATTTTGCGCGAAGTGTGAGATGTGTTTCGCCGAGTTTCTCGGGAAGGTCGTCGCCGTAAGTTCCATCCGGACCTGGACTCCAGCCGCTGTGCGCGCTGGCGAGGTCTCCCTCTATCGGAACCGTAGTATCCCAAGGGCTGATGGCGAACGAATCCGCTGCATCTTCGCCGTCGAGTGGTGGAAATGCATCGTGTAAATAGCCTGTCGAACTAACAAATCTATCGCCGAAATCATCTTCCCAATCGTCGACCCCATCGAAATTATCGTCGTCTAATGCGGGTGGAATCATTATCTGCGGACAATACAGTTCATATTTGAATGGATATTCGACATAGAACGGTTCCGTCGGAACGAGCGGATTCGTATCGATAAGTGTATAATATTCTGGGAAAATCTGTGCCCAATCCGGCTCGTCGGCGACATCGTCCCAAGGGAGCTCAATAGAATAGCTTCCGATTCCTTTCGGGATTGTTACGGTGATGTATCCGAAAACGCCGTCCCCAAGACCGTCAGGAGTTGTAGAAGTTATATCCCATCCTCTGCTATATGGGTCGGTGTAATTATATGTAAATTCGCCGTAATCGTGTCCGACATTTTTGAGCCAATAGAGCGAATATTCGGTCGATGCGGTAACTCTGAAATCGATGTTCGCATCTCCATTAGATGGTAGAAATGGTAGTTGTTCACCACTTGATGGGTCGGTAATTTTATATGTTTGTGCGACATATTCGAACTGGAGCGGGTTCGGCAATGGAGTATAATATGTATAACTCACGCGAATTGGCGCAGTCCTGTGTTTGCCCCAGATTGTCTCATAAGCGATTTTGCCGTAAATCGTATCTGCTTCCGGTGGGAATGGCGATGTCATAGTCGGTTCGTGTCCGCCAAGGTTCATTACGGCGATGTATTCTCTGCGAGGATAGGGAATAATGCCCCAATCTTGCTGTGTCGGCGGCAAATCGGTAGGTGTTGTCGTATCCGGGTCGAAGCGGAAACCTTCGTAACTGCCCATACTCATCTTTATAAATCGGACAAAAACAGTGTTGCCGGTAGATGTATCGTGCTCCATCCATCTATCCCAATTGGGATAGTAATAGCCCGTTTCGGAAAGCGGTCTGTCTCCTCTCGGCAATCCGAGATGTTCTGCGGCGCCGACAGCCATTTCTACGAGCGGCGGCGGGTCAATCCAAAGTTCCCAACTGACATAGGGATCATACCACCAGTATCCCGAAACCTGTCCCATATTCCAAACACAGCGCCACGCACGAATTTCATCGCCCGGTTCGGGAACATCGACAACACCGTCGCCATCGGTATCCTGCGCACGAGCGCCATCGTGGTCTATGTCCTCGTATTCGTCCGTCCAAGGATTGAGCCAATAGATATTCACCAATTCTACGGAATCAGGATGTGGATGAAAAGATGAGAAATCGAGCCAGACATCGGGGTCGCCGTCGCCATCGATATCGTGATATGCGTATTCCGCAGAATCGGGTGTTCCTTGAAGCACATCCACAAATTGCCCGCCTGGCGTGCGAATTATCGGGATAACTTCGTCATCGACCCAATAAATCGGAACATCTATCGGAATATATTGGACATATTTTGTATAGAGCGCAGAAGTCCGCTCCTTGTTTTCGCAGGTCATAAAGATTTTGAACGGTTGATAAAATTCGCCCAAAATATTTTTCCAGTTCAAATCGGCATCTGCGATTATATTCGCCTGAAAAAGAACTATTGTCCACAAATCGTAGCGGTATTCCATATCCTCGTTGTTGTCCGAATCGGTGTAATACGCTGTTCCAGTGGATGGGCGCAAGTATTTATTGCTGTGTATATAGTCGTTTATGGTTTCGGCCAGCGGGTCGGATTCGTCCGGTGTTCGCAGGCGGTATGTAATATCCTGTGTTGCGGCGCCAGCAAGGCTGGAAAATGTCCAGGTGATGGTATTCCCCGAAACAGACGGCGTCGGTCCTGTTGGACAATCGACATAATATAAGTAGCCGCTTTTAATTTCATTCAGCGTGATGTCCGATATTGGAGTATCCCATAGATTTCGCAGATGAACGGTAACATCGAATGTGATGGAGTCGTCGGCGGGAATCGCAAAGGGTGCGACATTTGTCGATTCTGGCAGAACCACAGGGCTATGAACGCTACGATAATATAGCAACTTGTGGCAGAATGCAGAATAGAGAGCATTTGCAGTCCAGAGCCATTGGTAATTGTCATTTCCTTGAAGGATCCCTGTGGTTGGCATTCCCGAGACGAGCAAAATTTTCCCGCCGAATGCATCGTCACCGGAAATTTCTATCGCTGCGGGTTTCCCTGCATCGGTTGGGTCCCATACATCGTCGCCGAAAGTGAGTATTGTTCGATAGGCATCGGACAGCGTGGGACCGGAAACTGTGTAAAGCGATGTTGATAGGGAAACAAACGACAGCGGATGTTCGCTATCGGCGACATTAACAGAAGCCTGCATCGAAGGCGGAGCGCCGTCGATGAGGTCTGTTATATCGACTGTGCCGTCTGGAATGAGCCCATACGCTTCGAGAAGGTATCCGCCGTTTCCTTCTGCATATATTGTAGCGCCGTTTTCAAGCGCATTTCGCAGCGCATCGCCGAAGGATGGAAAACGAGTAGTAATTTCTCTAATGTATTCTCCGCCGTCGGCACCGGCGGCTTCAAATGCCGGAATTACTATGAGTCGTGTGTTCCAATTAAAAGATGTGGTGGCTGAATCCGTTACGAAATCCACCCATGTATCGACATTGTCCTCTAAGAAATACTGAAATGCAGTGTTATAATATGCGCTCTGCCACGAAATCGTCTGTCCAACATCGTCCAATATTACGCTGCTGACGAGCGATATGCAGTTTCCGCCGGGAACGGAGATAGAATATGCCTTCGATACGGCATCGATGTTGAATGATGGCATCCATTCGAATGAGAAATCGTTCCATCCGGGAACGGTATCGGGATATGCGAATGCGCCGCGGTTCGAACCCGAAGCAAGCCAGAGAATAGGCAATTCGCCGTATTCTGTGCCGAGTTCCGTGTCGATATTCCCCGTGCGAACCCATTGGTCATAACTTGCTTCTTTCCAGACATAGGAATAAGCATGCATCGGGGAAGTTTGTGCGTCGTCTATGGCAATTTTGCTCACGGCAGCATAAGTAAATCCCACAAACGCCACGATTGCCGAAATCCAAATCCACGCTCTCATTTTGAACCTCCTGGTTCATATTGTTCAACTTTGAACATATTTATATTTCAATAATTGCTCGAATGTGCTTGCAATTAAAGCGCTTTTGCAAATTGCTTGAATACTTCGACAAAATATGAGCACGCACCGTGCCATGTTCGATGATTATCTATGAAAAAAAAGAAAGTTCAGCGAAAATGGTAAATGTAAATATTTGCCAAAATATAGAGGGAAGTTTTTTTGAAATCGAGGAGACTATTTTTTATTCAAAATACCATACAGCAAAATCTTCTGAACTGCATCCTTATATTTCTCGGTAGAAATAAGAGTAAGAAGTTTGGAGAATTTCGCATTATATATGATAGAAGCAGTTATAACCATCGAGCCAAAAAGTGTTAAAGCAAATGTGTATTCATCGATATCCTGAGAGATTTCGCCGCGCGATTTTGCTCTGTTAAGAGCATCAGCAATAATTGTTATAGGTTTATTTACTATTTCAGATATCTCGGGAAAATTTGGATATTCTTCTGGCAAATTTAGAAAATGAATCATCAACAGCAATTTTTCAGGTTGTTCTGAAAAAATTTCACCACCGAGCCTTATATATTCTTCGATGAATTTTTTTAACGAAAGATTTTTGTCGATATTGTCATATTTTTTTGAAAAATCTTTATAA
>JALTEE010000324.1:372-2014 GCA_027007865.1 bacterium | reverse complement strand
ACCATAACCATAGTCTACCCCTACCTCCCGGACATTGAACCTGGTCAGGATCTGCACAATCTCTTGAAGAAGCCTATCTGGATCGGCAGCATCCACTCCTGCAAAGCGCTTTAGAAAAACATATCTGAATTTATCTATTCCAAAGTACCCTCCTATGCTCAAAACTGTATATGATTTAGCGGCTGGACCCCAATCAATACCTGCAAAGGTGGGGTAGGATTTGGATAATCGAATCCATTTATTCCAACCCTGCTGGGTATTGGGAGATTTAGAATCGCAAAGGCTTTCAATGTCACTGTCAACAAGCGGAACACTGCCAGATTGCACTGGCATTGCCAGAACGTCCATAAAGAAGTCTTCAGCATGCTCCTCTCGTTTATCTAGAATCTTGCTCCAGTCCGTTATGGGAACGATCACCTGGGGCAAGCGCCATCCTGCTATCCTCTTCTCTTCAGGATGGTCTATAGTAGAAACCCAATGTGCTCTCTCATCGTTGACGTTAATGAGCTCCCCGCACTTATCACAAATCAGACCCTTCAAGCCAATACTCTTCTCAGTGACGATATTCCAATGTATTGGAGTATGCCTGTCACAGGGAATGGCCCATTCAAAATGCGTCGAGTAGTGATCGTAATAAAACGTCAAGGAATCGCTGCCCGTTTTGGCTGTACCCAGGTAGCGTATTTTGGGAGGGTACATGCGTTCTATATGTTGCATCTCGGGCATATATGCTGAAGACATGATCTCTTCAATGGTAGGAATAAGATCGGGTAGTAGATCCTGGAACTCATCAAAGTACAACAAATCTGCAGTCATGGTACGAATACGATCAGCACTCTGGTAAGCCCCACGTAAGTCTATCTGGGAATCATTGATAAACACCTTAGTTCGTACAGAGTCTTTGCTGGTACCGCCTTTTAACTGCAAGAGGATTTCAGAATTTTTGGCTAAATTATCCAGCTTATTCTTCGAATAATAATCTGCCTGGGGATTACTAGGCATTACTACTAATGTCCGATAATATGCAACCAGTGCAGAAGTGATCAACATCTCCGCTGCAGAAAACAACGATTTACCTATCTGCCTGCCACCCATCAACAACTTACGATCCCAGGGGGAGTTATAAATCTCCTTCAAGGCCCTGCGGTACTTCAAACTGAAGGGCAGAAGAACGCCTACACGAGGCATTTTGATTAAGCGTTCTGCCCACTGCTCCAGAGTGAAGTGGAGATCCAGATCTACTGGTTTTTGCTTATCCAGCAAGAGCAGCTTTCTTTTGGTAGCCTTCAACATAGCATAGGAAAGTATAAAGGGCGTGGAAACCTTAGTCAAACTTTAGAAAAGATCTCTGATGCGGTATAGTAAAAGAGTGAAGGATTGGTACACAGACTGGATAACAGACTTATTGGAAGTAGGGAAACATCAGCACACTACTTCCAACAGGGAAATTGAAGAGCACACTTGCGAAACCTGTTCACATTATCAACCTGATGAATCCCGTCCTGGATTTGGTAAGTGTGATTTATGGGGAACCACCGTATCTGCCGATATGAAGGCTACTTGCTACGAGTAGGTAACTTACGACGCTTGCGATTCTTCAATAAACTGGAAATCAAGCCTGCCAGTCCAATACTGCCAGCAG
>JALTEE010000324.1:0-362 GCA_027007865.1 bacterium | reverse complement strand
TGAGATCCTTTCCAGGAATCTCCTCTCCCCTTGCCTTCAAAGCCTCCAGTACCTTAGTCCCAACTTCTTCGGGTATTCTCTCACCAACTACATGCTCTGCCAAACGCCTGCCGTAAATAGCATCCAATGCCTTACGCACACCCTTATGACCCTTATACAGGGCAGCACCACCTACAGCACCACCAATACCACCAATGAGGGCCTGTCTTGCCATACCACCCAAAGTAGTGCCGGAAGACTCTTGTAAAGCTTGTAATACCTGACCCGTAACTGCCTCTCGTACCCTGGGATCTTTCATGGCTGCAGAAGCATAAGCTCCAGGGACTACGACACCATTAGCCACAGGATGTACTGACTGAGCA
>JALTEE010000323.1:599-6947 GCA_027007865.1 bacterium | reverse complement strand
AAGCGTCTTCTCAAAACAAAATAGATGAACTCCAAAAACAACTCGAAGCAACGGAATCGAATTCCCAACCAAATTTGGAATAACGGGTAAAGCAGAACTCTCTAAAAATAGCAATTTTATATTGACATAACAAATCGTTTGCCTAAATTATTTTTATAATCGGAATTTTAATCATCCGCACAAAATTATGAAAAAAACAATCGCGATGTTCTTTGTTCTGCTGTTGCCGGTTTTTGCGCAAATTTCCGTTTCTCCAAAATCGGTGGATTTGAAAGGTATCGCTATTGAATACGAGGAAGTGCCGTTCGTTCCGATGGTATTTTTCGATGGTGGTTCGTCAAACATCGACAATCGTTTCGATACGATGCTGAAAGAACTTGCCGAGCGCATCGCCGACAATCCCGATGTGATAATCGAAATTCGCGGATATTATCACAAGATGGGCGATGGCATATCTGGCAGCAGTGAACTCTGTCATGACCGCGCCGAAGCGGTGCGCAAGCGGATATTGAAGTTTAAACAGGGCATCGCCGAGCGCGTTTTAGTCCAACCTGCAATCGACCCGACAAAACTGCGCCGTGGCGATTTCGGCTCGCGCGATATCGCTATTCAGCAAGAAAATCAGCGTGCGGAAATTTCTGCGCACATCAATGAACCTGTTGAAATAACAATTTCGAGCACCAATCCGAAAAATGCAATAGCACAAATCGAGAGCGAACACCAATTATATCGCATTAAACGGCTACTCGACGATAACCCGCTTCTTTTCATCATCATTGAAGGAATGAATCTCGGCTCGATGCGCGAACCGAACAAAGCGCTCGAAAAATTATTCCGCATAAAAAATGCACTCGCGAAAAAACTCGACGAGCCGTATCTATCATCGAGAATATTTGTGGCGCTGCGCTATGATGAGAGCGAAACGGAGAAAATTCGCATTTCCGTCAGCAGTGATTGGGTCATAAACAAACCCACAATGCGAGCAAACACACACGCAGAACGAAGCGACAATGAAATCACAATCAAATCGGGAAAAGGAAAGAATTTCGAGATATTCCGCAGCGACGGCTCAAAAATTGCCGATGTCCCTAAAGGTTGGGATCTTTCAAAAATTCCCGAGCCGCTTTGGAATTATTTTGCTTCTTCTCTCTTAAAAACATCGGCAGGCCATTTCGAGCGAATTTGGAGTAAAGCGATTACTTTTAAATTCAAAAGAACAAAAGAGTGCACAGAACGCTTTATTGTCGGCAATTTTGAATTGAACCGATTGCAAGCACTCGATACGCAGTATTCATTTGCGAACCGATATGAAATTGCGGAAAACATCGTCAGATTGGCGGCGCACAATCCCGATGGGAAATTAAAAATTATCGCACTCGGATACACCGATGATACAGGAGACGACGAGCGAAACCGCCAGATGAGTCAACTGTGGGCGGACAAAGAAATCGAAGAACTTAAACGATTACTCGTGAAACCCAAATTGCTTGAGGTAAATGGTTTCAAAAAAATGTGCGAAATCGAATTTTCCGCCGTTGGAATGTGCAATTCCCACAGGAGTGGCAGCGCATCGTCGTTCACTTTCGATGAAAATCGTCCCGAAGAGCGCATAGCGAAAAGAAGAGTCGAAATTTTGGTCGAAGTCGTGAAATAATGGCGAAGAATATTTTGTAAAACTCACCGATAGCGAATGGATTCCGATGCAAAATGTCGATATGGATTCGCTCGAATGGGAATCTCACGACCTATGTATGGGCGGAGAATATCTCTATTTCCGCATCGAAGTCTACGACAGAGGATGCGCCGGACAGGGAAGTTATTTTTCAATGGATATATCCTAAGGAGCTTTAATTATGAAATACTATATTATGCTATCGGTGCTCTATTTATCGTCCGTTCTTTATGCCCAGTGCGATACCTGTAGGATAAGAGTCGATGGGACATTCGCGGGGACGAGTGTGCCTGTCGATAGTCTATATGCTGCTCTAAGAGACAGATATCACAATTTAGTCGTAGATACGGATGAAGTATATCCAGAATCGAGTGAAGTTTATGGGATTTTGTTAGGAACATATTATTCAGACTCAGTTTTGGAAAGGTTCAAGGAATTTGTTTATAATGGCGGAACGCTTCTTATATTTGGTGAGACTTGTCTTGGAATTTATGGCTGGCGTCGTGTTATAGAATTTTTTGGTCCAGACCTCGGTTTCTCCTATCATCCGACTACCGTGGTGGATAGCGTGGATGCATTTATGAGTATTGAAGGCGCGATATATCGGGGCTTTGCTAATCATCCGTTAATTCGTGGATTACCCGATTCTGTTTGGCTTGACCGTGGTGGAAGTATTGGTATTAAACAGAACTCGAAAGCGAGAAAATTAGTTTGGGGCGGACCGACCGCCTATGCTCTCGATTGTGATTCCTGCGGACCATACACTCCGCCAGAGGATTGGGTGATTTGGGAAACCGCTCCAACACTGGTAGCGATGAGTAGTTATGGAGAAGGAATAGTAATATATCATGCAGATTATAGTGATTTTGCACTTTATTATGAATATTCTTATCTTCGAGTTTATTCAAATCTTGACTTAGTTATCTCGTTATTTAATTGCTCTCTTTTCCCAAAGTTCGAAATTGAGCCTCCCAAGAACGATAGTATTCCTCTGAACGACACATTATTTATTAGCACGACAATCACGAATTACGGAGCTATCGACCCTGATTCTTTATCGATAAGTGTTGATGGAACTGAATATGATATTTCATCACCACTAATCTCTGTTATTGATTCATCGTTTACCTTTTCCTTGCCATTAGAAACATATTCCGCTGGTGATACTATATTTTTCTGCATCGAAACAATATGTGATACAGGATGCTATTGGTACTATGATTCGATATGCTGGAGTTATATAGTTTATGAAGATACCACTGATATTATAGATGAAACCGATATGCCATCTATTATTGAAATTTCCGCATATCCCAATCCTTTCAATTCATCGTGCAATATTTCCGTAGAGACGCATGATTATGCGTCTCTACCAGCCATAATTGAAATATACGATTTGCAGGGGAATGTTGTAGGATCGAGGTGTGCCTCGACCGATATTGCGGCGGATACAGAAACGGGCGACGCAAGCATCGCCCCTACACGCACATTCATCTGGACACCCGACGAAACAATCCCATCGGGGATATATCTGGTGAAAGCACGAACGGCAGACGGCAATTTTACAACAAAACGAATATTTTATCTAAAATGATTTTTACCACACATTCATCAATAGAAATGGGCTTCCTTGCTTCGGCAAGATAGCCCATTTTCTGCGGTGATGCTCTATATCTGCATCGCTATTTCATAAATTTGACCATTTTAGAAACGATTCTGCTACTTGTTTTCAATTTTATAAAATATGTTCCAGACGGGAGAGGCATTCCTTCTTCGTCTGCACCGTCCCAGATGAATGTTCCTTTCCCACGCACAGAGAAATTATATATTTTATGTCCCATTCCATCGAAAATTTCGATTTTGCCTCCATTCGGAGCAGAATATTCGACATCAAGATTTGCGTTGAACGGGTTCGGCGAAACAGAGAGCGATATATTGTCAGGAATTTTTACCTCATCTATTCCGCTCGTATGGAAGTAAATTACCCAACAAGTATCGAGTAAATTAGAGTTGCATCTATCGGGAGAATCAGCGAGATGAACGCACACCGAGAATGTGTCGAGCGTTCCTTCGACGGAGCTGAAAATGCTGTCGAGGAAAGTCGAAGCGGGAATTGTAAATGTGAAATCTCCAACATCCGTGAATGCGTCATCTTCCCATCTTGCAATCATCTCGCCACCATTTGTTATCATTACATAACACATACTCGTTTTGAGCGAATCGCAGAAATTATCATCGGCGACAACGACAAAATCCGTGTCTGTTGTGGAATCGATAATCGTTTCTGCGGGATAGGATGTGGATATTATTTCGGGCGGCGACAAATCGATGATAAAATTATAGTTCAATGGCGTGGAGAGCGGATTTCCCAACATATCATCGCAACTGTCGAGCGACACATAGACGGTTCCTTCGGCAAAAAGAGGAGAGGGCGTAAATGTCAAAATCGGGTCGGAAAATGACAAATGGTCTGGAAAATAATACGATGTTCCGTTCACAGAAAGTTCTATCGAAGATGCGTTCACACCGTCGTCATCGGTTATGGATATTTGGATTTGCTGGTCATCGCAGGAAACGATTTCATCCGCCAGCGGAACTTGCGCCGATGCCACAGGACCGGGATTGCTCACAATATAAAACACGAGCGAATATATCAATTCGTTCGGACACAGTGCTTCATCGAATAAATCGAAAATGACTATGTTCGTTTCAGGCAGGGCGGAATATCCCATCTCGGAAAGGTTCAATGTCAAAGTATATCCGTCCCAATATACTCCATCGCTAAAAATAGTGAACCCCGTCCCGTTCATATAGACCGTAATCGATTCTTCGTCGATTCCCGCCACTTCATCTGACATCGCAGCGGTAATCGTCGTCGGTATATCGTCGAGAGATTCGCCATCCGATGGATTTGTCGATGTTATTTGCGGAGCGACATCGTCCCATATCCAAGTCCAGCAATATGGCGATTCGAGCGGATTTCCCGACTCGTCTTCCACCGCTTCGAGACAGACATTCATCGTTTCGATTGTGCCAGTGCTATAATCGGGTGAGAAATTTATCGTCATTCCATCTAATGATAGTTCGGTGTCGGATAATGTATAATTAACTCCATTCAAACTGACAATAATCGTTGAATCTTCGATTCCGTGGTCGGACGATATTGAAATCTGCATAACCATCGTATCGCATCCCGAAATCGTTCCATCGGTCGGCGAAACAGATGAAACAGATGGTCCCGTCGATGGCGGAGGCGGTTCTATCAATGCACCATAAATATCGGAATACGAACCTCCACGCATATCTACCCAGACACATAGATATTCTGTATCGACGGCAGAATACGCCAGTTTCGGCGACTGCTGCGCTAAATCTTCGTCGCAAATTGCAAATTCGCTCCCCGACGGCGAACCCGTCAGTGCAAGAAATCTGCCATAGATATCGTTCGTCAATCCTCCACGCTGGTCTTCCCACGCAACGAGAAATCCAGAACCGTGAAACGCAATCGTCGGCGAAGATTGCGCATTATCCGCTGTGGAAACCGCTACGCCCGTTATTGTGCTCGTAGAAAGATGTTCGAGAATTCCGGCGTATATGTCGGCGTTTGTCGTGGCATCGTAATGCTGCCAGGCAATTGCAAATCTCGGAACTACCTCGCCGACTGCGCCTTTGATTGCACAAACAGCGGGGGCGGAAGCGTCGGCGTCATCGACGACGAGAAATGCCGTGCCAATGGGCGTTCCTGTGGAATCGAGATATTCTCCATAAATTCCGGCGCCAGCAGCGAGCGAATCCTGCCATACGATTAAAAATTCCTCGCTATCGAATGCGATAGATGGACTTTTCGAACCGAGCCCCGAAAGCGATTGAACCGCTCCGACAGCAGCGCCAGCAGTATCGAGAACGATATATTTCGTCTCGAAATCGCTGCCCGAGCGAACCATCCAAGTATAGATATAATTAGAACTCGACGCTGCCATTTCCGGCGCAGATAAATTCGTCGTGCCATCTGCGAGCAGCCATTCGTCGCCGTCGGTGCCCGAACAATCGGCATTTCTGCCGTAGAACTGCGTTCCGCTGCGGCGGTCATACCATACGGTTAGAAATCGAGACGCTGCATTATTGTATGCAATCACTGGCGAAGTTTGATTGCTTGCGGGAGTTATGCAAATCGGGAATCCAGGACCGCCCATAGTGCCGTCGGGATATACGGACTGCCCATAAATATTCGTATTGGACACGCCTGCGCGGTGGTCTTCCCATACGACGAAGAAGCATTCATCGCCAGCGGATACCTGCGCACCGATTTGGTCGCCCGTTGCCGTCGTAATGGCGACCTCCTGCGAATACGCAGCAAGAGCGAAAAATATCGCTGCGAATAAAAAGATTGTGGAAAATCGCATAATAAAACCTCCTTGTTATTTCAAATATAGAATCCGCATTGTAAGGGCGATTCGCAAACCGCCCCTACCGCACATACATAATCCGTTTCGCAAGCCTTCGGCTTGACCATCCACGCTTCGCGGCTCGTTAATGTCGCGCCTGGATGTCGCTCAGATTGGTTTGCCAAACAACATTTCCACGCAAATCGTATATATTCACATCCACACATCTTTCTGGATTCCCGTTTTCACGGGAATGACAGCCTTCGGCTGTTTCCGTATTTTTGTCATTGT
>JALTEE010000323.1:0-589 GCA_027007865.1 bacterium | reverse complement strand
CATTCCCAACTCGATTGGGAATCCAGAGGGGGTGTATTTGGTTTCCGGATTTCCATTCTATTTCACATACACAATCCGTTTTGTTATCGTCTGTCCATCATCCATTGTCGCTCTCACCAGATATATTCCCGATGGAATTGATTTGGCAGGCGTCCAGATGAACTGCCCCCTCATCTGTCTCGACTTCGTCGAGCCACCTTCTCCCGAGGGAGAAGGACTTTCAATGCCACCTTCGGCTGCCAAGTCATCCCTTTCTCCTTGGGGAGAAAGGGACCGAGAGATAGAGGGGGTTTTATACACAACATTCCCGCGCAAATCGTATATATTCACATCCACACATCTTTCTGGATTCCCGTTTTCACGGGAATGACAGCCTTCGGCTGTTTCCGTATTTTTGTCATTGTCAACGAATTCATTCTGTCATTCTCAAAAAAATTCTTTTGTCATTCCAAATGAATTCCTCTGTCATTCCCAACTCGATTGGGAATCCAGAGGGGGTGTATTTGGTTTCCGGATTTCCATTCTATTTCACATACACAATCCGTTTTGTTATCGTCTGTCCATCATCCATTGTCGCTCTCACCAGATA
>JALTEE010000322.1 GCA_027007865.1 bacterium | reverse complement strand
CAGATGAATAAAATATCGAACTCTGTGGAAGTTTTGGGAACAGAGGTGAAAACTTCGAATCGAGGAAGAAAAGATGAAAGAACAATTGGACGATAGTAAATAAATTTTCCTTATTATACCGAAACTCCCCCTGCCCGAGTCGGTCATCCGAAAACCGCAGGACTTCATTGTCCTGCGGTTTTTTTATTTGTGTCAAATTTGTGCCAAATTCGTATCTAAATAGACCGAAATACACCGAAACAAATGGAATAGATAGAATAACCGAAATTCAGTCCTCGTCTGTGTATTCGGCTAATTCGATGTCGCTCGGGAAGTTGGAAATATCGTCGTCAGCGGAGTGCGATTCCAGCGCTCTCCCAGACTGAGCTACAGCCCCAAATCGATTGGAAACTATAGGTAGAAATAAATCTATGTCAAGTGATAAAAGAGCAATTATCATTTTATCAAGGCTGTTCGGCGAATGATGGTTTTGCCATCTGTCGATAATTTGATGAAATAAATACCCGATGTTACTGCATTTCTGTTATTATCATCGCCGTACCAAACGGTTTTATATTTTCCTGCGGACAGTTTCTCATCGAACAATGTGCGAATTTCTCTGCCGAGTTCATCGAAAATTTGCAATTTGACTTTTTCCGCTGCGGAGATAGAAAAAACAATTTCCGTCGATGAATTGAACGGTGATGGCTTCGGCGACTGCAAACTTATTGTCATCGGCACTTTCGCTTCGTCGACTGCCGCTGGAACAATGTGCATTACGACAGGAACTCTTGTGTCGGGGTTTTCCCTATCATTCGATTTGAATTGAAGAGTGGCATATCTATACGCACCGATAGGCACTCCCTGCGAATTGACTGTTATTGTAATATTGTGTGGTTCTTCGCTAATCGTGTCCACAACGGGATTTTCAGATAGCCACTGTGCATTGTAAAAATAGAATTCTACAGGATTTTCTCCGCCATCGGGAGCTAAATCTATTACTTCGGGCGATGTTCCAGCGAGTCCTGCCATCGAAGCACATCTAATATATGCGGCGTCGGGCGAACCTATCGAAGATACAGCAAAACCGATTTCTACCGTGTCTTCGTTTTCAGAATGGTATATCCACGATGGCGGTCCAACCATATCCCATCCATACGGGCTATCCGGATTGTATTGTAACACCATTCCGTCATATCCCATAAAGTTTGCAATTACAGCCATATATTCGATTCCGCCACCGTCGGTGTATCCTGTGGAAGGATTTCTATCGGTGTCGAGCATTATTGCTATCGCGAATGAGTCGGGGTCGCCGAAACTCTCATATCCAGTAATTCTAAAATAAGCAGTAGTTGCGCCTGTGCCTTTCAATTCTCCGAAAAATTTCTTGATATCGAGTGAAACGCCTTCCCGAGCATCTGTTGCCAGTAGATGCCATAAATTAGGGTCGGGAACAGTTATATATGGAACAAACGATGTAGTCGCAGATATCGGCGAGGATTCTAAAAACTGCGACATTGTTCGAGCGACATTTGCCGAATTTAGTGTATATGAATTTATCGGTGCGGTTCTCAAAAGCGGTTCGCCATAGGGCAATTCGAAAATATCGACATCGAGATTGCCCATTCCTAAATTTGCGACAGTAATAATCGTGTCGAAAATATGTCCCGTGCTTATCGGCACATATAAACTTTCTGGTGTCAACGATATTATTACTCTGAAAGGTGTTGCGTGAACCGGTCCTGCGGGAACAGAATTGCCACGCTCATATACTGCAACGAGCCAGTAGAAATATCTCTGCTCATTGACAACATCGTAATCAGTGTAAGATGTATCGTCTGCGGATATGTGCGCTATTGGCTCATCGGGCATCGTATGGGTTGTGTTTTTATATAGCAGATATTCGATAACGCTTTCAGATGGTCTATCCCAAGATAGCGGCACCATTTCGTCGTATCCGCTTTCCGCTCTAAAGTTCATAGGTGGCATGAGGAAACTCGTTTCGAGAATTGCCACATCATCAATATACCATCCTGCGCCAGCAGAGGCATCGTCCGATGCGAAGCGGAATTGTATTTTTATATGATGTCCGACATAGGAAGCAAGGTCGAATGTCACCTGTTTCCAGCCATTTGTGCTGCCAGAGAAGCCCGGTTGTCCATCTAACGCAACTACTACTCGGGAATTATATCCTCCAATCGGCTCGATGAGGAACGGCGCTCCATCATCCACTCGCAGGAGAACCTGTCCACCATCGTATCGGCGCTCTGACTGAAGCCACATCCAGAATTGGAGTATCGCCGATGAATAGTCCGTCAAATCTATATCGACAGTTTCGAGATACCAATCTGCATTGTTATCATAAGGTCCATCGAGGCGCGTTGCCCACAACAGATTTCCCGAATATGCGCCATCGGGACCGTATGATGGTACTCCCCATTCCCATCCCGGAGAAGCGGCAAATCCGCCATTGCTATCTTCAAAATCGAAGAAGAACGAGCGAACAATTTGAAATGCGTAATATTCAGACTCGGGGCTCCGAGCAAAATTAGGTTCGCTGGCGCCGTCGTATGCATCGATAGCATACCAGACCGAGTCTCCAACCGATACGCTGTCATCAAAATCCATTTCTGTATGAAAAATATTATCACCGAGTGCGGCCATCTCTATTGTATCGGGGGCGGAACTATTTTTCCCATAAATCACATAGGCTGAAGTTGGAGCCTCTATGTTGTCCGATATATCCGCATAAATCTGAAATGGGTATGCGGAGGCACTTTGGTCCCAAAGCGGCTGATGCTTGATAATCGGTGGAATCGTATCCTGTCCCACATAGAACGAAAAGAGCGAATCGGGAGCGTTATTCGGCAAAATATCGGAAAATTCACGCCAGTCTTCCGCACTTAAATAGTAATAAATCGTTGTTCCATTCGGCTGTGCAGGTATAAATGCTTCCCAAATATTTGTAGTGTCTGTCTCGGTAAATTCGGTTAGTGTAAATGTTTCGCCGCCGTCGAGCGAATAGTGCAAATCTGCCCAGTGAATAGGGGTGAATGTCTTTAATTCCGCTCTAATTCTATACGGATTCAGTGTGTCCTCCGTGTCCGAATGCGGTTTGTGAGAAATTTTTACGCCGAACCCGCCGATGCCGTGATGAATATAGGCATTCATTATCTCGTCATCGTGAGGCGTGCCATTCGCAATGTTTCCATCGTCGTCGTCGAGGATGAGCATTTCATAAGCAAAATCGTCGAAATTATTAGCGAGAGTGAATCTTGTGAAATGCACGAGCGAATCGGCGAATGAGTGGTTTGTAATCGCATCGCGAATTTCCCACCAAGCGCCTGAAATAATTCTGCTGTCTGCGTGGACTTCGCCTTCCCAATCGTCGGGATATTTTAGGTCGTTATCGAGTGTTCTCATCCACGGCTGCCCTATCACTAATCCGAGTTCGCCGATGTATGGCTCGCCTGTGATTGCACAAGCAAAATAATCCGAAAATGCCTCGTCCATAGCTCCCGGCTGACCACTATACGGAAGCGCATCGAACGGATATATATAATGCGTTGTTCCATGAGTGTATTCGTGATAAATCACATCTGCATAGAAACTGAAATTGCGGAAATATCCTCCGCCGCCGGCGCCGAGATGTATTCCATAGCCATCCCAGAAAGAATTCATCGGACAGGGGGGAACCGTGTCGCTGACAGCAACGGGAACAGGATAATCCATCGCTGTGTATTCCGGGTCGAGTCGTTTATAGAATGAATGCACAACATTGACATGGTAGAATCCGCCTGTTTCGTCGAGTCCTGCGCATTCTTCGTCGATGAAAAGATTGAAATGTTCTTCTGGTGCGCCTCCGCCGCAGATGCTGTGAACTCCGGAAACTGGTGTTACATCGGCATATCGCCCAACGAGTTTGCCATATATCATCATTCCAGGCTCGAATGTAACATCGATATTATAATTTCCGTCTGTGTCAGTGAATGTGCTATCTCCGCCCTCGTTCTCGATGTGCATATTCGGCATTGACACGGTTTCTGGTTCATCGACTTCGTAGAGCGGGTGAACCATCGCAGTTACTTCGCCATACACGGTCGGAATTTCGTCCCACCAATATAGGATTTCACCGCTATGCGCATCTACAAATATATGATAGCGATGAACGGGCGAATCATTTTTAGCGGACAGATGCCAGACAAGTTCCCCACCATCGAACGGCGCAATCATAAGTTCCGACTTGCTATTTGAAAATTGGAATTCCTGCGCAGCGATTTGCTGCGCTTCATCGGGTGAGAGCGATGGCGTGATATCGACATCCATATTAGGATGAACATCGGCGCCGATGAGAACGAGATTTCCACGCTTAATCCTGAAATCGGCTCGCCCTGTGAGAACAGGCAGACCGCGATAATATTCCCTGAATACGACAATCCAGGTGTTCATCGCATTTCTGACGGAAAGCGGTCGAAGTTCACACTGCGACGGGAATATTCTTTCATTTTTGCCAGCGAAGTTAAGAGATAGTTGCACAGCATCATCTCCATTTTTTGGTTCGCCGATAGAAATTCCTTCGCCAATGATGCGATGTGGTTGCCCTGTCTCGCTGTTCCAGATGAATTGCCATTCGCCACCGTAATCGTTTAAAAATTCCGATTTGATTTCGCTTGATTGTGCCGGTGCAACAGGAGTATATTCGGGTTCGTTCCAGAGGACAAAATTCTGCCCATCCATAGGAGCAAAACCCCACAATAGCACAGCGAGTAAAAGAAGGATGAATAACTGCCGCATAAAAAACCTCCTAATTTAATATTAGTATGTTTCCTGCAATTTGTTCTAATTTGTTATAAGAGAACTACTTTTACCTCCAATTTTTGGATTTTTTACCTCCATGTCTAACTCATTGTGTTTCATAGTGATAGATATTTCTTGTTGCCCCTCATCTGTCCCGACAGGGCGGGACACCTTCTCCCAAAGGGAGAAGGTAATTCTCCTTTCTCCTGGGGGAGAAAGGAGCTAGAGGATAGAGGGGGTAAATAAAAACGCATATCAAAGAACTCAAAAATCACCTATTTTGCAGGGTTCATTTTAATATTTGCATAAAGATAAAAGATTTTTCAAAAAATGCAAGAGAATTGACTTTATAAATCACAGTATTATTATTAAATTGTTTTGAAACCGAATATCCGAATCTGTTCAATGCATCGTGCGAAATCACATTGTCATGTCATTCCTCCCGCCTTAGCAGGAGGAATCCAGAAGGATGGGCAGATGTGAGAATATACGATTTGCGGGGGAATGTTGTATGGCAAACTAATCTGAGCGACAGCAAGGAGCGACCACAACAAACCGCGAAGCGTGGATGGTCAAGCGGAACGCTTGTCTGGCAACCCGACAAAAATATTGCATCGGGAATTTATTTTGTGCGTGCAAAAACGGAAGACGGCAATTCTATTACGAAACGGATTATTTTAATCAGGTAAAATCGAACCGAAATGGCAAAAAATATCAACCATAAGAACAAGAATGCGTTATCGCTATGGTGGCGCATCGTTTCGCACACATTTCGCTGGTGGTATTTGCTGGTTATTGCGATTATCTCTATGGTCGGTTTTGCGCTTGCGAATCTCGCTATGGTCTATCTTGTCGGTCCAGCGCTGACGACACTTTTCGACCCGAAGCACGCAACGATTACAAGCCAACTGGGAAATCTTTCCACTGCAACGAGCATCAAAGCGAAATTTGAAGCATTCGTCGCTCCGATAATATATGCAAACTCGCCAATCGCAACATTAGAGCGATTTTGCATAATATTGCTCATCGTAGTCCTATCGAAAAATTTGTTTCAATACATACAAAATGTCTTTTCGATGCAGTTGCTGCAAAATGTTACGAACGATTTCCGAAAACGGACATTTTCAAAACTTTTGAAACTTCCGCTGTCATTTTTTCACAGGATGAAATCGGGCGATTTGATTTCGCGGATAATTAGCGATGTTCAAATGATGCAGGAATCGGTTTCGGTAACAATCGCCGATATGATTCGTGACCCGCTGCAAGTTGCCGTCTATTACGCATTTCTGCTGACAATAGATTACAAACTTACGCTGGCGATGACGCTCGTCGTTCCCATTGTCATATATGTTATGTCTGTTATAGGTCGTTTTTTGCGGCGATATGGTGCGCGAATGCAGCGAAGAATGGGCGAATTATCGTCTGTGCTACAGGAAGGAATCGTTGGAATTCGCGTTGTCAAAGCATTTGGCACCGAAGATTTCGAAGCAGGCAAATTCAAGAAAATTGCGAATAGTTATCTGAAAAGTCTGATGAAGATGTATCGGATAAATCGTCTCGCAGGACCGTTCAACGAAGCGGTCGGCGTGTCGCTTGCTGTTATGATTTTGTGGTTCGGCGGGCAAAAAGTGCTACTCGGAACAGGTCCGACCCCAGCCGAATTTATGCAGTATATCGTTACGCTTCTGCTGATGATGGCACCGGTCAAATCGTTTGCGGAAAAAGTCAACCGTGTTCAACAAGGGCTGGCTGCCGCCGAGCGAGTCTTTTGGCTTCTCGACCAAAAACCTGAAATGGTTTCGGCACCTGACGCGATAATAGTAAAAAGTTTCAGAAGTGAAATCCATTTCGATGGTGTTTCGTTCAAATATGAAAATGCAGACAGATTTGCTGTAAAAAATATCGAACTTACGATTCCACGCGGGGAAATCGTCGCACTCGTCGGACATTCGGGCGCGGGAAAGTCCACCATTGCAGATTTGCTGGCGAGATTTTACGACCCTTCCGAAGGAAAAATAACAATAGATGGAAACGACCTGCGAGATATCGAACTAAAATCGTGGCTGAACAAACTCGGAATCGTTACCCAGGAAGTGATTTTGTTCAACGATACAGTCGCATCGAATATTTCTTATGGCGACGAAAATCCCGATATGGAGCGGATTGTTGCATCGGCGAAA
>JALTEE010000321.1 GCA_027007865.1 bacterium | reverse complement strand
ATGTCAAATTATCCAAAGACGATATTGAAGTGAATGCGAAAAGTATAATGGGCGTGCTAATCCTCGCTGCGGAAAAGGGAAGTGTAGTCAAAATATTTGCCGATGGCTCCGATGAAGAAAAAGCTGTCGAAGCGATTGCAAAACTTTTCGCCGATGGATTTGGCGAAAAATGAGCGGTATTTTGCCATAAAAATATTCTGTTCCGAAAATTTGTTCACATTTAAAAATAAAAAATCCCATAAATTATTATGACTCCAGCGAACTATCTCACTTTTGGAAGATTGATTATTGCCCCAATTGTATTTTTCCTCTTCTATTTCGGCAATGAAACCTTAAAAATTTTGGGGCTTGTTTTATTCGCACTCGGCGCAATTTCAGATTTCTGGGACGGATATATCGCCAGAAGAACCAAAGTATCATACTGGGGCAAATTGTGGGACCCAATCGCCGATAAAATATTAAGCGGTTTCACTCTAATTACATTATCCGCAATAAAATTGCTGCCATGGTGGATAACGATTGTGTTGATTTTACGAGACATCGTCGTAACAATTATTCGCGTAGTAAAAATCCACAGAGGGAGCGGAATAATTCTGCCGGTTCTGCTCGCAAAATTGAAGACCACATTCGAATTGATATTGCTGACAGCGCTTCTATCTTGGGCAGCGATTATCGGAAAACCTATACCGGAAATTGCCGATGACATAATCGTAATTTACGCATCGCTCGTCGTTCTGCTATCGTGGGGAACAGGAATTCACTATGTAAAAGTTGCGATGTCGGGTAAAAAATGATGTGAATAATCGAGCGCTTTCCGAAGCGGGACGCTTCGGCTATCAAATTATAAATAATGATAGGCACATCTCGCTGCGGCGGGATTGCGACAATTTAAGCGACAGCAAGGAGCGACATTAGAAAGCTGCAAGTCTTGTCAGACAGGAATGTCTGACCCACCCGGTATGGTAGGACAGGCATTCTTGCCTGCCGATGGAGAGATGTTTTAGGCGAATGGTCAAACGGAACGCTTGCGTTTTTTGAAGAAAAGTTCCAGCGCTTTCACATAATCCTGGTCGGTGGAAATGTATATCGGGTCAATGCCGAGCGAACCGAATAGTTTTTTTTGCTGCTCGAATTCCGCCGATGTCTCTGCCTCGAACTGTCGATATACATCGGAGTCGGATGTGTCCACAGCGATAGTTTCGCCTGTTTCGGCATCTTCGAGGATAACTACGCCGGCGCCTTTGAATTTTCGCTCCACAGGGTCGGATATAACGACGGGCACGAGGTCGTGTTTCTTCGCCATCAACGAAAGCGGCTTAAAAATATCTTCATCGAGAAAATCGGATATTACAATCACAATCGATGAGCGAATAAGTATTCGATACAAGTATTGCAGCGCTTTCGATATATCTGTTTTTGCGTGAGTCGGCTGGAAACCGAGCAGTTCGCGGATTATTCGCAATGCGTGCTGTTTGCCTTTTTCGGGTGGAATGTATTTTTCCACATCGTTTGTGAACATCAGCAGTCCGACGACATCGTTGTTTGCGATTGCTGAAAATGCGAGCAGTGCAGCGATTTCTACGGCTATGTCCCGCTTAATCTCATTGACGGTGCCGAACACGGACGAGCGGCTCATATCCGCTGCGATGACGACGGTGAGTTCCCGCTCCTCCTCGAACAGTTTCACATAAGGTCGTCCCATTCTTGCGGTAACATTCCAATCGATTGTGCGAACATCGTCGCCGGGCTGGTATTCGCGCACTTCGGAGAAGTCCATTCCGCGTCCGCGAAAGACCGAATGATATTCGCCCGAAAAAACATCCTGCACAACTTTGCGCGTTGCGATGTCGATTTTGCGCACCTTGCGCAATATCTCGCGAAGACGCTCCTCTTCGCTTTCCTTTGGCTTGAATTTTAATAGTTTCATCTCTCGATACCTCTCTTAATTTATGATGTAAAAATTTAATCGAAATATTCTAAATTTAATTTTTAGGTTTCAGATAAACAACTGCATCCTTCGCGTATTTTCCTTTAATTTCATATA
>JALTEE010000320.1 GCA_027007865.1 bacterium | reverse complement strand
TTTCGAGCCCGGCGAAACGCTATCGCTGCAAATTATCATCGAGAATACAGGCTTCAGCACCGTATTCGATGCGTGGCTTTCCGATTCGCTATTATCCGGCGATGGAATTCTCGTTCCGCCAGATTCGGTGTGGTTCGGGAATTTTATGCAGGGTGCTGTCGAAACGACATTTTTCACCGTCATAATCGATACCGATGCGGCGACCCCATCGCAGTTGCAAATTTTTATTCAGGCGCACAGTTCCAACGATGGCAACCCTGCCGATACTGCGATTGCGGATATTGTCAGCGGAACAGGCGGTTTTTCCGACGATATGGAATCTGGCATTGGTGGATGGACATATTCGGCGCACTGGCAAATTTCCGATTGGGATGCTTCTTCGCCATCGCACTCGTGGTATTGCGGAAATTCAAACGAGATGCTATATGGAAATAATTGGGACGATACGCTTGTTTCCCCGTGGATTGTCGTGCCGCCAGATGGATGGGTCGTAATTCATCATAGATATAATGTCGAGGAGAATTACGATTATTGCTATATCGGTTTCGATACTGGTTTAGGCTGGGCAGATGTCGATACATTTAGCGGAACGAGTGTAGAATGGGAACGGTATGCGAGGTCGCTTTTTTCTCTATCTCCCGGTGATACATTTAGAATTCGATTCAGATTTCACTCCGATAATGGAGTGCGATTGAATGGCTGGTGGATAGACGATGTGTATGTAGGACCTCTTCCGCCAGCAGACCTCTACGGTCCACGAATTTTTCCAAAAGCCGCGATGGCAGGCGATTCCATCACATTTTCGATTATATATCAGCGCGATGACGGGACATATCCATCACAAGCGGTGCTTCATATCGGAGATTCTGTCTATAATGTAACAACCGCAGACCTCGACCCAAGCGACGGAGCATTATATTCCTGCAAAATTCCGCTGTCCGCTTGGAATTACTCGCATCACTATGAGTTCACTGTTCCCGAAGGGATTGTTCGCTTTCCGAAATCGGGAGAAATTGCGGGACCTTATGTAAATGATACATTTGCGGTATATTGGGCGCTGGATTTCAATAGCCGAGGCACTGGTAGCGGATGTTGGGAATGGGGAATTCCCACTTCGGGTCCGGGAACGGCTCATTCGGGAAGCAAACTATGGGCGACTGTCCTTGATGGAAACTATCCCAATAATAATGTTTCAATATTGGTTCTCGACCCGCTCGACCTGTCGGAGTATACGCATCCATATCTGCAGTTCTGGTGCTGGTATAGTCTTCAAGCGGATTTCGACCGAAAATACAGGCGAGATGTTGTGCTTGCACGAATTATAACTGCTTCCGGCGACACGATATTTATAAATCCACTCTACGAATATCCCGGATATTCTTCATCATCGCAATCTCCACCACCCGTCAACGGTCTGCCGTCTTGGGGCGACAGCGACGAGGGAAACTTTTGGCATCTCGTCCAGTTCGATTTGGAACACTGGGCAGGCGATACAGTGCAACTCCGCCTTGATTTCGGAAGCAACGGTTCTACTAATAATCCAGGATTTTATCTCGACGATATTATGCTTTTGACCGAATATAATGAACCGGCAATTCTATCATTTTCTCTAAACGGTGCGGATAGTGCAACTGTGTTCTATAATGCATTTCAGCGAGGGCAATATGTCTTCGCTGGTGTGAATGATTCTATTGCGGTGGTTAATCACGGCAATGTTTCGCTCGATTTTGCGATGAAAATGTTCTGGTGGGACAGCACATATTTTGTCTATGCCGATTCGAGTTGCTACGGTTGTTTTTCGATATGGGCGCAGTTCACGGATTCGCTCCCGCAGCCAGATAGCGCGAGCTATTTATCTCCCGACAATTGGATTTCCCCCGATTCGCTCGTTCATTCTGATTCGATACATTATGGCAGTGCGGGATGGAATTTACTGCCATTGCAACGGGATTTTTTGTGGTTTATTGTGCGAACACCAGAATTTTTTCCCTATGATACACTGAAGACAAATATTTTCTTCAAAGCGATGCAGCATATAGAGTAATGT
>JALTEE010000319.1 GCA_027007865.1 bacterium | reverse complement strand
TAATCGCAATATGCTTGTATATAGGAAAATGTTTGCGGAAAGGGCGGGACTTTATTCACATCTCCAATACGCACCGCCCAAATGGTTCGCGCAAAGTTCGGATTCTTTTGCATTGTTCTCGATGCTTGCTATATTCATAAAAAATGGTAAAAATATGAAAAAAGAAGAATACATAACCGAGGGAAATCTATCGGCTTCTGTGGAGCGATGGCTCACAGCATTAAAGCCATATTTGCGCTATCCGTTCGGAAATGCAATCGCGGAGCGAACCGCGATTATTATAACTGATGTGCAAAAATGTTTTTTCCACCAGAATTTTCACGCATACATTCCCGCATCGGAAGCGGTTTTACCTAATATCCTCAAACTTGCGAAAATAGGCGCCAAGAAAGGCGCAAAAATAATATTGACCCGACACGCAGTCCGCAAAAGCGAGAAATCGTCCACGATGGAAAAATTCTGGGGCGAAAATATTATCGATGGAACCCCCGAATCGGAAATCATTCCGCAACTTCTCGAAAACGGAGATGTCGCTATTAAAAAGAGCACCTACGACGCCTTTTATGGAACTCAACTGGAAAAGATATTGCGCAATTTCCACATAGAGTGGGTTGCCATTGCTGGTGTGATGACCGATATTTGCTGTTCTATGATTGCTCGGAGCGCATTTGTCCGTGGATTTGCCCCGATTGTTATCGCCGATGCGACAGCAACAATCACAGAGGAACTGCAACTATCAGCCTTGATGTCGCTGGCGCACGGTGTCGCTGAAATTTTGTCGACAGAAAAATTTTTAGATTCATTGGAATAACGATGAATAGAAGAATTCTCATAATAGGTGCAGGACCCGCAGGAATTGCTGCCGCACTCGAACTGAACCGACAAAGTGCCGATTTTAAACTCGTTGAAAAAGGTAAAATCGGCGGGATTGCGCGAAATGCGAACCTTATACGAAATTATCCGGGTTTCCCAGATGGCATTTCGGGTAGAGATTTTATCGATTTGATGGAAAAGCAACTCAATCAATTCTCTATCGAAGTTGTGCACGGTGAGGTAAAGTCGCTCGAATATGTAAATGGAAAAATAGTTGCTAAAATACCTAAAAATAGCGCAATTTTCTCGGCAGCGATAATCGCTTCCGGAACTCTGCCGAAAAAAGCAAATTTTCGCGGTGAAAAACAATTGTATAAACGGAGAAGATTGTTCTACGAAATCGCAGATGTCGATTTCGATAAAATTAGCGATGTCGTTGTTATCGGCGGTGGCGATGTCGCATTCGACTATGTGATTTCTCTCTTGCAGAAAAATATGTCGATTAGAATAATTTCGAGAAGCGAACCGAAAGCGATAGAATTTTTAATGGCGAATGCTAAAAAATTAGGTATTATAATAAGGCAGAACGAAACCATTTCGTCGGCAAAATTGGAAAGGAGCGGGAAAGTTGTTCTGCGGACAAAAGGCGGGGACATTTTATCTACCGACTGCGTTATCGTTGCGGTTGGTAGGAAGCCTAATATTTTGCTCTTGAAAAATTTTTCGGAAATCAAAATATTTGACGACGGCAGGACATCATTTGGAAATATATTTCTTGCCGGCGATGTTCTGCATTCCGATATTAGACAAATGGGTCTTGCTGTCGGTGATGGAATTCGAGCGGCATATAATGCGGCAAAAATAATAGAAAGGTAATATTGTGAAGATAATCGGGCACAGGGGCAACCCCGATATTGCAACAGTTTTCCTCGCTGATTTTGGGAAAAGGTATGCGGAATTTGTCGAATCTCGACAGCCACCGCTATCGTGGAATGAGAAATGGGTTCTAATACTTTCAGTCTCATTCGGCTGCCCGATAAAATGTGCAATGTGCGATGCAGGTGGAAATTTTTTCGGTCATTTGTCCGCTGAACAAATGGTCGAGCAGGCAGAATTTTTGATAAGACGCCGTTTCCCCGATGGAAAAATCCCTGTGGAAAAATTCAAAATTCAGTTTGCAAGAATGGGCGAACCCGCTCTGAATAACGATGTAATCGAAGCGATGAAAATTATTTCAGAAA
>JALTEE010000318.1 GCA_027007865.1 bacterium | reverse complement strand
GCACCGCAACGGCGGGACGATAAAATTCTTTATTCTGTGGAAGTCTATTTGTAAATCACCCAAGGAGGTAATACTATGAAGGCGGGATTAGTTTGGCTGTTGTTGTTTGCGCTATTGCCGGCGTTTTTATTCGGGCTTTCCTGGCGGGCGGACATTACTTTCCAGGATAGCGATGAAAGCCGCACTATTGTCTGGGGTCTCGCCCCCGACGCAACAGATGGTTTCGACATCGATATCGATGAAAATTTTCCACTGATTCCACCATCGGGACTATATGCTTATTTTGCCCTCAATGACCCTGCATATCCTTTTATCACAATGCTTTCCGAAGATGTTCGGCAAGATGAAATTGGAGTGCACTATTGGCGTGCAACTTTCGGCGGAACATCCGACCCCGTGGCAGTTTCGTGGAACCCGCTCGCTATACCCATGGGAACAGCGAACTACGGCATTGGAACGGAGTCCGAAGCCCCGACAGAATGGAATGATATGACCGCTGCGAGTTCTGTGTCAATCGGCAGCGGGCAATATTTTTGGATTTCTTTCGTCCCCGGTGCAAGCGGCAGCGACAATCCACCTTATGTGGTTTCAACAAACCCCACCGATGGCGCCACAAATGTTATGCCTAACACAGATGTGCAAATCGTTCTCGCCGACGATGAAACCGGAATAGATATATCATCTCTTGTGTTGACAGTCGATAGCGAAGATGTTACTTCCGATGCCGTTATTTCAAGGGATGGTGGAACATATACAATAACTTATACTCCCACTGGTGGTTTCGACGAACACAGCACTGTAAATGTGAATATTTATGGCGAAGATATTTCAACTGCGCCGTCTTCTGTAGATTACTCGTTCAGTTTCACAACAGGAGCGTTACCAACACCTGTTCTGTGGGAAGTTCCGATTACTATCAATAGTGTTACCACAGGCTACGATACAACCGATATGAATCTTTCATTCGGTGTCGTAGATGGTGGTTCCGATAACTTCGATGTTGAATATGATATTCCATATCCGATGCCTCCGGCGGGAGCATTCTACGCATATTTCCCACTGAACGACCCTGATTATTCGTTTTTCACAATGCTCACTCGGGATATTCGCGCCACCGGTGTCGATAATGTATGGAATATTAGATTTGGCAATCCAGGTGCGGATGTCTGGGCTGATTGGAGCGGAGCATCGCTGCCGGAAGATGTTCTTTTGGAAATCGGAGTCGATACCGCGCCGAATGTGCCTACAGAATGGTTCAATATGAGCGATATTACTTCTATTGCAATATCCTCCGACCAATGGCTTTGGGTGCGACAATCTGTTCCGCCGATACCGGACACACTGCCGCCGTATCTTGTTTCGAGTATTCCCGCGGTCGGCGAAACGGGTGTTTCACTGAGCACAAATTTGACGATAGTCATCACAGATGACGGTGCCGGTGTGGATTTATCATCGATTGCACTTACAGTGGACGGGGTCGATGTTACCACCGAAGCATCTATTACGGAAAGCGATAGCAATGTCTATATAGTTTATAATCCACCTGCCGATTTTTCCGAACTTTATCTGGTCAATTGGTCTGTGGATGTTTCCGACCTTGCGGATACGCCAAATTCCACAACAATCGATGGATATTTTACCACAGGATTTTTCCCATCTCCTAACTGGCTTGGCACGCTCGTATTCGACATAACTCCCAGCGTCGGCTCGCCATATCAGGTTCATCTCGATTTCGGCACCGACGAAGCGGGAACGGACGGATACGATATCGGTCTCGATTATATTTCTCCGCCACCGATACCGGGCGCACCGATGTTCTACTTCTACATTACAGATACTTTATGGGAACAACTTCAGCGAGACATCAGAAGTTCCGCTGAAGACTCGATTATGTGGGTCGCATATTGCACTGGCATAGACCTTGTCTGGGGAACATATAGTGTAAGTTGGAATCCCGATTCGCTTCCTGTTAGCAATCTTATGTATGCCTGGACAGACTTAACGACCGAGCCATCGGAATGGACATCGATGGAAGATGTTTCGTCCTTCGATATCGAAGCAGACGGAAGACTGTTCATACTTTACAAGACCGCACCGACAACATATTGTCTTTCGGGAACGGTAACTCTCGAAGACACGACAGAGGACCTCGCTGGAACTATCGTTTCAATCGACGAACTGGGTCTCGCCGATACAACAGATGAAACAGGCGCGTATGAAATCTGTGGTATCGAAGCGGGAACTTATAATGTTACATTCCAACACGATGGATATGTGCAAGTTGATGATTCGCTTGCCATTATGGATGATATGATATACGACATCACGCTCAATCTCCCGAGATACACCGTTTCCGGACAGGTTGCTCTCGATGGCATTGCAGAAGGAAACTGGGACGGAACGAGTGTTCAACTCGATGCTGATGTCGTTCTTACCGATACGAGCGGATATTATTCATTCAGCGGTCTTCTCGCAGGCGATTATATGTTCCACGCAGAACACGATGGGTATATTTCTTTCGACACAACGCTCACGGTTGACAGCGATATAACATTCGACCTTACACTTCACCAAGCAGGCAATATTACTGTATTTGTTGACCTCGAAGGCGATGGCGACCTTTCAGGAACGCAAGTTATAATCGTTGAAAACAATGATACGGCATTCACCGATGCGAGCGGCTACGCAACATTCTCTGATGTAGAATACGGTGATTACACAATAGATGTTTCCCATACGAATTATGTTTCGCAGATACTTAACGCCACACTCGATTCTCCTGCTGAAACTCTGTCCACTACACTAAATTTGAAGCGCGGCACAATCGAAGGATTTGCTATGCTGTCCGATAGTCCTGTAGACCTATCAGGAACTGTAGTAACGCTCGACAGCAGCGATGTAACATACACCGACATTACGGGATATTACCAGTTCGATAATGTCATCTACGGCGACCACAATTTAGTTTTCACACACGACACATACGAGACAATTGATACAAACATCACTCTTGCCGACCCTGGAACGCTTCAAGTGGATGTTACACTGATTAAAATATTGTTGCTCAATCCACCGCAGAATTTGCAGACATTCTCGCGACATCACAACAGAATTTCGTTGCGTTGGCAGCCACCGGAAGCGACGGAGGCGCATCTTCTCGGATATGGAATAATTCGCTCCTGGCTCGCTCCGAGCGATACCGACACAATCGCAACTCTGCCGAAATATGCTACTTCATACATAGATAGAGATGTGAATACCGGGTTGACAGATTATTATTGGTATAAAGTATATGCGATTTATGAGGAAGGCTATAGCGAAGCGATAGGCCCTCGTGTTGCTTGGGCAGGCGATAATCCCAACGACCCTGATGTGCTCATCGTGGATTTTGACAATGGCGCAAACCTCGCAAACGGCGCAACCGAAGATGAAGCGGCATTCATCGCAAATAATCTCGAAACTGCTGTAGTCGATGGCGACAACATAGTTGCGCAAGTTACAACCCAGGATGAGGACCTCGATAGTTTCGAACTTTCGCTGTATAAAGCGGTTATCATAATCACGGGAATTTACGACAGCGACGACACGCAACTTTCGCAGAATTCGCTTGCCAAAGTGCTCGACTATATCGGCGCCGGCGGCAGAATTTATTGGGAAGGCGCAGATGTGGCATATACATACGAAACGGCAGATACTATGTTATTCTCACGCTTCGGTGTTACGATGGCGGACGACGGAAACCGCCGTGGAATCGGCAATGTAAGCGAATTATTTGGCAATATGCCCTTCTTTTTCAACAACCTTTCACTGCATTACGATTATCGAACTTGGGCAGACCATTGGGTAGATGAACTCGGCGTTGTCGGTCCAACATCTTTCGCTATGCTAAATTCTCAAACAGACCCTGCGCCGAATGTGTCCACTGTTAGAATGATTGCTAACGATGCTTCTGAACTGGGTTACAGTTCCGCTTGGAAATCGGTGATTTCATCGGTATATCTCGGTGCTATTCAAGTAACCGACCAAATAAATAATTATTGGGAAGTTATGCGTGGGATATGGAATTTCCTCACGGGTGAAGATATTGGTGCGTATGTTGGCATCGATGAAAGCCAGAAGCCGTTCACTCCTGCTAATATAACACTCCTTCTTGCGCCGACGCCGTTCAATAGTGCGCTGGAAATTTCCGTGGATGTTAAGCGTTCCACCGATGCGGAACTGTTTGTCAGCGATATCGATGGGCGGAAGGTGGCGACAATTTCCACAGGACAAATCGATGCGGGAGCACATACATTTGTGTGGAATGCCGACGATGCACCTTCGGGAATATATTTTGTAATCCTGAAATCCGCAGAAAATACATCGATGCAAAAAGCGGTGCTTATTAGGTAGTGCATAGTTTATAAAAACTCCATCTCAAATGGTTTCCCCCTTCGATGTGGGGGAAACCATTTGAGGAATATAGATAGCCAAAATTTCCTATCGGAACAATTAACTATAACTCATCGGAATTAAGTAACACAGTGGAAGACTCATCACAAAAATCTGACCCTGGCAGTTCGGTCAGAGTTTTTTTCAAAAGGAATCTTTGGCAGTTAATTTTCCTCGGTATAATTGCGTTTATCTTCACACTTTCCTCGTTGATAAGTTATGCAAAGAATCCGTCCATTCCAAAGGTTGGAGATATTGCACAGGAGGACATCATCGCTCCTGTTCAGTTCAATGTCCTCAAAGACCCCGATAGCCTCGAAGCAGAGCGAAAGGCTGTGGCTTCTTCTGTGCCACTGGTCGTTGTGTATAATTCACAGATAAAGGATTCTGTGATTAGTGAATTCGACAAGTTGTGGTCGAGGACGACGCAAACCGTAAAATCGAGGAAACTCACTGCCGAGCAGAAAACAGACTCGATTAAAACAATATGGGGCGATGTCAAAAAAGATACTCGACAGAAAATATTGAGCGTAAAAGGCATCGACGATTTTGGAAGAATTGTCAAAGCAGGATTGAAAATTATTTACTCGAATGGTTTTGTATCTGCCGATTTGCTCGACAAGGACGGGAAGGTCGAACTTTTCAATATCAGAAGAGGCGGGAAAGAAAAAGTTGTTACTGTTTCGATGGTTATGAACGACAGCATTGCGCAGTCCGAACTGGAGCAGTATTTTCAAAAGCAATTTAGAAAGGCGCCGGGAAAAGTCAGCCTTGCGATGACGATTGGGGAAAAGTTTATCGTTCCGAATATCATCCCCGACTATGAACTTACGGAAAAAAATCGCAAGCGTGCGGTATCGAGTGTTTCGCCCACCAAAATGATGGTGAGCAAGGGTGAAAAGATAATTGGGAAGCACGAAAAGATAGATTATTCGGCGCATCTTAAATTGAGGTCGCTTTATGAGAAACTGCACGGTAGTTCTAAAATCGCTCATCCGCTACGGAGTTTTCTTATAATTCTTGGTATTTTCATAACAGCGTTAATTATTGTATCTCTATTCGGCTTGTTTGTTTTTGACTGGTATCCAAAAGTTTGGCGGGACCTGCCTGCATTTGCGACTTTGACAGGTTCGATAATATTTGTTGCGATAGCGGCGCATATATTGCATTTGTCAGGCTTCACAAATTATTCTGTCCCGATAAATTTTGTCGCTGCGCTGACCGCGTTTTTATTCACAGCTTGGCTATCGTTTGCATCTGCGATTGTATGTATTGCACTTGTCAGCGTAGGGTTTTCAGGGAACGCCATTTTTTTCGCCGCTGCTTTGTTGTCATCTGCTGTGATTTCATTCGGTATGCAAAAGGTTCATATCAAAAACAGATTGTATCTACCGATATTATATGCGACGGTTATAGGGACAATAACTGTTTTGATTTTGAACTATATTTTATACACGCCCGGTAAGGATACGCTCAATTACATCGCCCAATTTGCGCTTTCCGCGTTATTTTCACCATTTCTCGCATATCTTGTTTTACCGCTCTCAGAAAAAATTTCGCACATCGCATCCGAATTTACGATAGTAGACCTTGCAGATATAAACTCGATATTGCTTCAAAAACTTGCTGTAGAAGCACCTGGAACATTTCATCATAGCATAATGGTCGGGAATATGGCTGCTGCTGCTGCGGAAAGCATTGGTGTTGATTCCGAACTCGCAAGGGTCGGAGGATATTATCACGATATTGGAAAACTTGTTCATCCAGAATATTTCGATGAAAATCAAACGGGCAGGAATGTTCACGAAGCGATTTCACCGTTCGAAAGTTATAAGATAATAGCGTCTCATCCTCGTGAAGGTGTAGAGCTGGGAAAACTTCACGGACTTCCTAAACCTATTATCGATATTATAGCGCAACACCACGGAACATCGGTTGTGGAATTTTTCTATCGCAAAGCATATTCTTCCAACCCTAATGTTTCATCGGATAGGTTCAGATATCACGGTCCGAAACCGCATAGCACAGAAGCAGCGATTGTAATGATATGCGATGTCGTCGAGGCTGCTGCAAGGAGCACAGATACAGATTTTTCTGATACTTCGGACGATGAATTGCGCAATTTTATTAAAAAACTCGTTTGGGAAAGATTGAATGATGGACAGTTCGACGAGGCGAAAATTTCGATAATGCAGATAAAAAAAGTTATCGAGAGAATTGTGCCAATTCTTCGTGGAGCGTATCACAAGCGCGTGCCGCTCGATACGCAGACTGTGAACTGATAAAAATAAGAAATTAACAATAAAAAATTAGCAATGCAAAATTAGTTTTGCTACAACGGAATAGCAAAATCTTTTATTTTGCATAAGGTTAAAATTAAAGAAAGAGAGGAGGAATGGAAGAGGTTGTCCTATCATTTGCCGCCACGCTTTTTTTTGCATTGATGCTCTATTTTGGCTCCGCTCTCGAGGTGGCGGTATTTTCGCTCGAACTTGATGAGGATGAGAAACTTGTCGGATTAAAAAAGTGGCTTGCCAGCTCAATCCAACGCTCCGGTGAATTTGAAACCTTTTTTATCACAG
>JALTEE010000317.1 GCA_027007865.1 bacterium | reverse complement strand
TCCACACTTTCATTGCAGGCAGGAAATTCTGGCAGGGTAATAATCATCGTATCCGCGGAAAGAGACAGTGTCGGCTCGATTTCTGCGCATCCGCCACCGGAAATGGTGAACTCTGCAGAAGAAGTGTCCACAGGAACAATGCTCTCATCAGAAAGCCAGCGAAAGATGTTTGTGGCAAAGCGGAAATTAGAATACTCGTGTATGTCCCAAGTGTGCCAGGGACCATTGCAAAATGTTTCCTCGTCGAAATACATCGCCACTCTTCCACAACCGATATAATTTACTGCGAGTGCGCATCCATAATATGGTTCCCAAACACAATTTGCGCCCATATCTGTGAGAATCTCATAGCATCCGCCTCCGACGACAGAATCGAGGTCATCGCTTATCGGTGGATAAGGCGAATAATCCGAAACATCTAAATAATGCCCTGTAAGTCCCGTATAGAACCAATCTCCGAAGCATAATCCGAATTGACGCATCAGAGAATTGTGCGCAACGGTAACTTCCTCGGGATAATCCTGTCCACCGATGGAAAATATTGCGCCACCGCTATTAACAAAATTCCATACAGCAGCGCTTTCTGCAGAAGTATATTCCCGCTTTGCACTGCCGAGAACTATTATATCGAAAGAATCGAGAAGCGCAGGTGTCAATATGGTGCTATCGTCGATTTCATACAGGTAATATCCCAGAATTTCCAGCGAATCTACCCAATCTGTATATGCTGTAGAAGAGAAGGAATAACTGTCATCTATTCTCCCCGGTTCCCAACTGAAATCGTTTATCCATAAGACTTTTCCTCGCGCAACAGTATCGCAAGAAAGCCAGACACCGATTCGAATATCGCAAGAGTCGTAATAACCCGTATCAGGAGAGAAATGCAGCACATAAGATGTCGTTAATAAATCGATTGAAAATGTATCGGTTGCAACGCTTGGGCATCCATGTTCATAAGTCGAGGAACCGTATGAATCGCCGAACATTGATAGAATTTGTGTATGCGCTGTATGCGGCACCCCATCTGTGATAATTAAAAGTCGTCCTCCATTAGATACAAAATTTTCTATCGCTGTAAGTTCAGACGCCGAAAGAGATATTGTAATATGGCAACCGATAACAAGAATGCAATAATCTGTGAGAAGCGAAGAATCAATAATAGTTGTTTGGTGAACCTGCATATTTGTGAAACCCATAGTTTCCAATGTTTCCGCTATGTCTTTATACCCGCGCAAATCGGTTTCATCAATAAGACCATTCATCCATGTCGTATCATTAAACCATAGAATAGACCTGTCAGAGCAGGAATCTCCGAAATCTCCGGCTATCCAATGAAATGCGAGAGAGCTTGAATCTGTGTGAACAATCCCCCCAGAAGGCGAGCCGAGTTCCCATTCTCCCCAACAGAAAGATATGATAATTAACAAGAATAGATATTTTTTCACATCAACCTCTCAATAAAATTATTATGTTTATATTATATTAAAAATATTAAAAATATCAAGTTTAAAAAATATTGAGGTGTATTGTATGGTTTTTGGGACTAATCACTTACATAGTATTCGCCCCGGAATCGCTTTGAACACTACCCCACAATTTCAAAGTTCAGTAATAAAATACAGCAAAGAGAAGCATTGCGCCGAAACGAATTCTACACCGCAGAATATTTCACGAGCAGGAAAGATGTCATTGGCAAAAGCTTTCGCTATCAATTATATTTTAATTCGTTTACAAAAAATCGACATAAAAACGAACAAACACCTAATAATATATTGCAAAAACTAAACACGAATAAGCACAATCCAAAGGTCGCGGTCCTACCACCTTTCATACTCGACGCGCTCATTAAAAACTTTTTATCTGGATACCATCTATTTAAAACAAACAGATTTTTACTATTTTTTTCTTGCTTTATTAAAAAATTGTAATAAACTTAAAAATTAAATTTTTCTGCTTCAAAAGTGAGGTTTAATTTTGGTTGAGAAAGAAGTAACAGTGGTAAATCAACTCGGTCTTCACGCTCGCCCTGCGGTGCTACTCGTGAAAACAGCATCGCGGTTT
>JALTEE010000316.1 GCA_027007865.1 bacterium | reverse complement strand
ATCAATTTTATGTTGCAGGCAGAGACGCCCTTGGAAACGAAACCGACCCGAACGAAGGACTTACGCCTCATCCGATGCACACCTGGACGAGATTCGACACGGAAGCACCCACTTCTGCGGTGGACGATGGCGCGGTGAGCGAGTATTACACATCGAACACGATAGATTTACCATTCACGGCATCGGATACTTACAGCGGAGTGATGTTCGTTTTGCTAAAATATCGCCTCGACGGTGATGCGCTCCAAACGCTCGACTCCGTTTTCTACGGCGGAGAACTCGATGTGGACGATGAAATAACAGATTATTTCCCCGCAAATGGCTGCTACGATATTTTCTTCGTCGCTACAGATTCTGCGGGAAACGAAGAACCGCTCGGCGATGCAGAAGCATCATTTTGCATCGATACCGAAGAACCCGAATTTTCCGAACCCACAACATACGATACCACGACGGCACCGCATAGATACGATGTTTCCGCTGAAGACGGCTATTCGAACGATGCATCGATTTTTGTTTTTCCAGAAGATGCGGACGATGTTCCGCCGGGCAGCGACACTTACGCTTCCGGTATCGAGAGCGTATATGTCGCCGAAGATATTTACTTCACGGAAAATTTATCGGCATATCCTTATAGCGATGGTATAAGTTATCTATACGAACTCACAGGTGGCGATGGTGCGAGAGATGTCTATGTGGCGCTGAAAGATGTTGCGGGAAATTTCTCCGACACGCTTTCGCAGACAATCATTCTCGATACCGATGCACCGACGCTGTCTGCTGTGAATATTTACGATAGAACATCCTGGGAAAGCGATGAGACCGACGAGGAAATTGTTCAAGTAGAAGTCGTTCCTGATGCTATGACATCATCGTTCTACAAGGTATTTTTGACGCAGGACGAATCCGATTTGGATAACATCGCCGACGATGCTTGGCAGGACATTGCAGGAACCGATACATTGCTTTTCACATTCGACGGATTTTTCTATGGCGATACGATGCACATTTATGCGGTTGTCAAAGACAGTGCGGGCAATGTATCGAACGATGTGAGCAACTTCATCGTTTATTCTCCGCCGAATAATTATAATATTTCAATTTTGTCGAAACGAGATATCGACGGTCCCGATTCGACAGGCACATACACAGATACAGTTCGCGTTCTAATAGATATAAACTACGGCAGAGATGTCGATTCGATAATGATAAAGGATGATGGTTCTGCCGAATGGACGGCATATTCCGTGCCTCCGATTATGGGAACGGAATCGGATACCGAACTATACTATGACCTCACCGCAGGCGATGGCGTGCGCAAGATTTTCGTCCGCGGAGAAAGCGAAACATACGAGTTCCCAACCGACAAAGATAGCACGGTCATTATCCTCGACACGAGAGACCCCGATGCTGGATATATTGATGTTCAGGATATTTCAACGGGTTTCGATACGGCTGCAATTGCAGAAATTGCGGATTCCGGATATACAAACGATGCAAATGTAAGAATTGTTTTCAACGATTCATACGACCCCGGCGGTGTGTCGAGTATTAGCACGGGAATTTATCATTTGCGCGCTGTGTGCTCCACAGTGGAAGATGAAGAACCATATTCCGTTCCAACGGTGATGGACTTTACACTTCCATCCGACCCGGGCACTTGGACGGTATATGGATATGTGCAGGATTCCGCAGGGAATTGGTCGTCCGATGTCAGCGACGACATCGTTCTCGATACATATCGCCCGACGATAACAAGTGTTGTTCTGAGAGATTCATCTTCTCACGACAGTTATTATACCGATTCCCCGAAAGTTCTTGTTGGAACGACTGCAGAGGACGGTTTAATGGGAATGCCCGCCTATATTGCATTTTTTGAAGACCCTGGTGCGTGGCCCGAAAATTTGCACGACCTGTGGCAGACTTATCACCACGAATTATACTATACATTTTCAGATACCACATCGGGAAACAAAGTTCTGTATGTAGCGGTTAAAGACCGGGCAGGAAATATCAGCTATGCTGTCGCCGATACGATTAGTCTCGGAATTTCTGCGATATCGC
>JALTEE010000315.1 GCA_027007865.1 bacterium | reverse complement strand
GCATTGGATTGGACATTTGAAAACTACTGTATTTCCGATACTTCGGACGGACACAACCAGGGCGAAGTCGATATCTGCGCAAGTCCTGTTGAAGAAGGGAGACTTGTCGCTGTGTGGCACGATTTCGATTGGTTCTCCGACTACGATTATTACATAAATTTCGATTATGCCTTGACCACAGACAACGGAGATACATGGGAGCGGAATACTCTGTATCATCCTGCGTATCCCGATACATATTATCTCGGCGACCCGACTATAACAGCGGACAACGCGGGAAATTTCTACATTGCTGCACTCGGATTCGATGAATATTTTATGGAAGAGATTTCGGTTTTGGTGTTCGCGAGTCGGGACAGCGGCAGAACTTTTGCGGAATTGTGCACTCTCGCCATCGACGACCCGAGCGTATATTTCCACGATAAAGAATGGATAGCGGCAGATTGGAACGGTGCTTTTCCTGGAAATGTCTATGTGGTTTGGCAAAGGTTTGATGCTGAATGGAATACGGATATTATATTTTCTCGTTCTACAGATTATGGACATACTTTCAGCGCACCAGCTATTATAGCTTCTACGAGCGGTTATTTATCGCCCGGCATTTCATATTGTGCTGTGGGTCCCGACGGTGAATTATATGTTTCGTGGGCGCTTTGGGATCCAAGTTCTGATTATCCGACACCTAACCAAATTCAATGTATTCGCAGCGATGATGGCGGCGAAACATTCTCCGAACCTTTTGATGTTGTTTCGGCAAGTATAATTGCCGATAGTCTCGGAAGATACGACCGCGCAAACGGTTTCCCGATAATCAGTGTAGATGGAACTTCCGATGAACGAAGAGGGTGGGTCTATATAACTTATGCATCGTGGGAGGATTCGGCAAGACGAGCGGATGTATTTTGCGTTCACTCGACCGATGGTGGTGCATCTTGGTCGGATCCTGTGCTTGTAAACGATGTAACCGATGGCGACCAATTTATGCCCTGGGTTGATATAGATGAGTTTGGAAATGTGAACATTATTTTTTACGACACCCGTGATAATCTTTCTACGGGCTGGTGCGATGTATATTTTGCGCAATCCACGGATGGCGGAGAAATTTTTAGCGCTAATAGCAGAGTTTCTTCGGAAAGTTTCGACCCTTATGCGCAATTTATGGGAGATTATATCAATATCGATTATTCTGCTGGAAAACTTTTCCCGATATGGACTGACACGAGGCTGGGATACGAACACATTTTCGTCGGCATTGGAGAAGAGGATAAAATTAAGTCCGAACAAACAAAGCCTCAAGATATTGCTATAACAGCATATCCAAATCCTTTCAATACGAGTTGCACACTGATATTGCCCGATAATTTGAGTTCGGGTGCAGAACTCGCAATATACGATTTTTCGGGGAAATCGATTTCACACTGGCGTTTGGCAGATGGACAGCGCAAAATCGCTTGGAATGCGAATGGATTTCCGTCGGGAATATATTTTGCAAAAATATGCGGCACACAGAAAACAAAAAAATTACTTCTCGTAAGATGATTTCACAGCGCCTTTAGAGCAAATTTTATCCCGACAAATCGAAACAGATTTCACAACTTTTATTTTTGGGTTTTCGCATTTAATATCGTTATCTTCAATAATGTAAAGGAGTTCTACGGTTCGCTTCAAATTCGCTACTGTAAGTCAATCTTGCAACAAACTGCGCTGCAATATGTTGCGAGAAGTGAAAAAAAATACTATTGACATTTAGATTTTCATTTGTAGTATCACAATTTGTGTTTTTGAAATTTAAGAAGATGGGAGAATAAATGGCGAGACTTCGTAGCAGGGATGTTGACCGTTCACTCGATTTATACCTCAAGGAAATCGGCGAAACAGCGCTTTTGAAATCCAACGAAGAGGTCGAATTGGCAAAACGGATTCACAAAGGCGACCAGGATGCACTCGAAAAAATGACCCGAGCGAATCTCCGTTTTGTGGTCAGCGTTGCCAAACAATATCAAAATCAGGGACTTTCTCTTGCTGATTTAATCAATGAGGGGAATATCGGACTTATCAAAGCGGCGAAGCGGTTCGACGAGAAGCGTGGGTTCAAATTTATCTCTTACGCTGTCTGGTGGATACGGCAGTCGATACTTCAAGCGCTTGCGGAGCAGTCCCGTATAGTTCGATTGCCGCTAAATCGTGTAGGCACGCTGCATAAAATCGGGCGGAAGGCGGCGCAACTCGAACAGGAATATGGTCGCGCACCGAGCACGGCAGAAATCGCCGAACAACTCGATATGTCTGTGGAAGAAGTCAACGATACATTGAAAATCTCGAATTCGCATCTATCGTTAGACCAACCTTTCACAGAGGGAGAATCGAATTCGTTAAAAGATGTGCTCGAAGATGAGAAATCGCCTTCGCCCGACCAGGATGTAATGAAGCAGTCGCTGAAAGGCGAGGTCGAGCGTGTTCTCGCTACTTTAACCGAGCGGGAAGCGGAAGTTATCACGCTCTATTTCGGTATAAATCGTGACCAGGCGCTCACTCTCGAAGAAATCGGCGAAAGATTTGGACTCACAAGAGAACGAGTCAGACAAATCAAGGAAAAAGCGATAAAACGATTGAAACATGCTACGCGCAGAAAAAATTTGAGCGCATTCGTCACATAAAATTGGGCATTTCTCATTCCATATCGAATCACGAGAGCGGAAAAGTTCCGAGAATTAAATTATAAAAAAACCCCATCTCAATGGATAGATGCCTATTGTATCCGATTTCGATAAGGTTTACGACGCGGAATGTTGGGGTCAAGATTGTTAAAAAATTGAAAAATAATTTAGAAAAACGAATATTATACTTGACAGAATATGATGTGCACTTTATAATGTTTTTTGCTTAAAAACAAGATATTCTCGGGCACTTTGTTCGTGCCTTTTTTCTTGCGATTTTAAGATAAAGATTAGTTCTTTGAAAAATTAAGAGGGAGAGTTTGCGCTGGATACTCTGTGGTGAGCAGAGTTTTTGGTTAAGATATTAAGGGCACACGGTGGATGCCTTGGTGCTCCCAGACGATGAAGGACGCGGCTACCAGCGATATGCCTCGGTGAGGTGGAAGCAACCTATGAACCGGGGATTTCCGAATGGGGGAACCCATCCCGACTTGTCGGGAAATTCTATTCTGAATACATAAGGGATAGAAGGCTAACCCAGTGAACTGAACCATCTAAGTAACTGGAGGAAAAGAAATCAACCGAGATTCTCAAAGTAGCGGCGAGCGAAATGGGAACAGCCTAAACCGATTGTGGCGTTAAAGGTGCTGGCCCTTGCCACAGCGGGGTCGCGGGATACTATTTGACCTGACCAGTATGAGGGTCGCGAAGTTATAAATCTCCCACATAGTCGAATCTTATGGAAAGATGAACCGTAGAAGGTGATAGTCCTGTAGGCGAAATGTGTGGAGACTTCGTGGATAGCATTCCCAAGTAAGGCGGGGCACGTGAAACCCTGTCTGAATTCGGGTGGACCACCATCCAAGGCTAAATACTCGGGAGCAACCGATAGCGAACCAGTACCGTGAGGGAAAGGTGAAAAGCACCCCTGTGCGGGGAGTGAAATAGAACCTGAAACCGTGTGTCTACAAGCTGTGGGAGTCTCGACTAACTGCTTTGCAGTTTTTTGGGACGACCGCGTGCCTATTGAATAATGAGCCGGCGAGTTACTCTTAGTCGCCAGGTTAAGGGCTTATGGTCTGCAACCGTAGCGAAAGCGAGTCCTAATTAGGGCGATACAGTGGCTGGGAGTAGACCCGAAGCCGGGCGAGCTACCCATGGGCAGGGTGAAGTCCCGCTAAACCGGGATGGAGGCCCGAACCTCAGCACGTTGAAAAGTGCGTGGATGACCTGTGGGTAGGGGTGAAAGTCCAAACAAGCCCGGAGATAGCTGGTTCTCCCCGATATGCCTTTAGGGACAGCCTCGGACGGACCGTGTTGGGGGTAGAGCACTGTTTGGGCTAGGGGCCGCAAGGCTACCAACCCCAGATAAACTCCGAATCCTGACACGCAATATCCGGGAGTGAGGGCGTGGGGGATAAGCTCCATGTCCGTGAGGAGAACAATCCAGATCGCCAGCTAAGGTCCCTAAGTCTGTGCTAAGTGGCAAAGGAAGTGGAATTGCTTAGACAGCCAGGAGGTTGGCTCAGAAGCAGCCATCCTTTAAAGAGTGCGTAACAGCTCACTGGTCAAGTGGTTCTGCGCCTAAAATGATCGGGGCTCAAGCACAGCACCGAAGCTGCGGGTCAGTTCGTAGTATCTACGAGCTGGCGGTAGGGGAGCGTCCCATACGCTGAGAAGCTGCGATGTAAATCGTGGTGGAGTGTATGGGAGTGATTATGCCGGCACGAGTAGCGATAAAGCGGGTGAGAACCCCGCTCGCCGAAAGCCTAAGGTTTCCTGGGGAAGGTCAGTCCTCCCAGGGTTAGGCGGACCCTAAGGCGAGGCCGAAAGGCGTAGTCGATGGGAAGCAGGTTAATATTCCTGCCCCATCCCACTGGAGTGAAGGGGGGACGCAGAAGGAGAGGGCAGCGCGGCGTTGGTTGTCCGCGTTCAAAGGCGTAGAAGGTGGGTGAGGCAAATCCTTACCCACATTAAACTTCGAGACCCGATAACGAGCTGAACCTCCGGGGGAAGCGAAGTGCCTGGTCTCCACGCTGCCGAGAAAAGCCTCTAAACTTTGAAGGTGGGATGTCCGTACCGTAATCCGACACAGGTAGGCGAGGTGAGTATCCAAAGGCGCTCGAGTTATCCCCTGTTAAGGAACTCGGCAATCTGGCCCCGTAACTTCGGAAGATGGGGCGCTCCAATTAGGTGAAATTACTCGCTAATCTAGCCGAAAGGAGCCGCAGATAATCGGCCTGGGCGACTGTTTATCAAAAACATAGGACTCTGCTAACCCCTAAGGGGATGTATAGGGTCTGACGCCTGCCCAGTGCCGGAAGGTTAAGGGAATCTGTTATTCTCCTGCTTCGGTGGGAGGAGAAGCAGTGAACCGAAGCCCCGGTAAACGGCGGCCGTAACTATAAGACCTAGTTAGGACAGGGATTGTAGTTGTAAAATCTGGCTATTTGCTGGAAAACCTGAGTATCTCCTGCTACTCGTTCTAAAGATTATCTCGAATAATCCGCATAGGGAACAGTAACAATGCAGAAGTGCAGGCAATCAGCAGGAAAGACCTATCACCAGAGGAGGAAATTATGTATAACAAAACAATAAAACCCTCTCTGGGGTATTATTTCGCAGGTTTCACCGATGGCGAGGGAAGTTTTAATGTTAGTTTTAGAAAAAGAACCGACTATAAATTTCCTTGGAAGATTTCTCTATGTTTCAATATCTCGCAGCGGGAAAAACCGATACTCGCACTGTTCAAAAAACATCTACGATGTGGAACGATGCGGCAAAGAAAGGACGGAATATGGTATTACGAGGTGAACAATCTCGATAGTATCGTAGAAAATGTGATACCTTTTTTTGAGCGGTTTCGGTTTTTGTCCCAAAAGAAAAAGCGTGATTTTGCAAAGTTCAAAAAAATTGCAACGATGATGGCATTCGAAAATGCTCATCTTTCAAAAGACGGAATTATGCAAATTCTGCGGATTCGACGAGATATGAACGATGGTGGAAAAAGAAAATATACGGATGATGAAATTCTGCGAGAATTCGAATAGGAATCCTCAGAGACTACACGCCAGATCCCGCATCGGCGGGAATGATATAGTCCGTCCTTCATAGCGATATGGAGTCCCGATTTTATCGGGATGCTGTCATTAAACAACGATGGTATAACACAAGAGAACGGTCCTAAGGTAGCGAAATTCCTTGTCGGGTGAGTTCCGACCCGCACGAATGGCGTAACGACTTGGGCAGTGTCTCAACAGGGGACTCGGCGAAACTGAAGCAGCGGTGAAGATACCGCTTTCCCGCACCGGGACGGAAAGACCCCGGAACCTTTACTGCAACCTGGTGTTGAGTTCTGGCATATCGTGCGTAGGATAGGTGGGAGGCTTTGAAATGGGAACTCCGGTTCTCATGGAGCCACCCTTGAAATACCACCCTCGTTATGTCGGGCCTCTAACCCACACCCTATAAGTACGGGGTGGGGAACAGCGCCTGGCGGGCAGTTTGACTGGGGCGGTTTTCTCCTAAAATGTAACGGAGAAGCCCAAAGGTTCCCTCAGCCCGATTGGAAACCGGGCTTCGAGTGTAAAGGCATAAGGGAGCTTGACTGCGAGACCGACAGGTCGAGCAGGTGCGAAAGCAGGGCTTAGTGATCTGGCATCTCTGAGTGGAAGGGATGTCACTTATCGGATAAAAGGTACTCCGGGGATAACAGGCTGATCGCTTCCGAGAGTTCACATCGACGAAGCGGTTTGGCACCTCGATGTCGGCTCGTCGCATCCTGGGGCTGAATAAGGTCCCAAGGGTTGGGCTGTTCGCCCATTAAAGCGGCACGCGAGCTGGGTTCAGAACGTCGTGAGACAGTTCGGTCCCTATCTGGTGTGGGCGAAGGAGACTTGAGGGGACTTGACCCTAGTACGAGAGGACCGGGTCGAACGAGCCCCTGGTGCACCAGTTGTCCTGCCAAGGGCACAGCTGGGTAGCTATGCTCGGTTGTGATAAGCGCTGAAAGCATCTAAGCGCGAAGCACACCTCAAGATTAGGTCTCCCGCGCGCCGATTCGTCGGCACCCTAAAGGGCCCTGGAAGACTACCAGGTTGATAGGTGGCAGGTGTAAGCGCTGCGAGGCGTTGAGCCGAGCCATACTAATAACCCGTGAGGCTTAACCAATCTTTTTTCACCATAGAATTATCCAATCGCAAACTCCCCTCTTAATCATAACTATTAGGAGCACAATAACATCCGTGTTCGCAGTCAAGATATTCCTCGCTCACCATACCACTGTGGAAACGCCCGGTCCCATTCCGAACCCGGAAGCTAAGCACAGTAGGGCTAATGATACTAAGGGGGCAGCCCCTTGGGAAAGTAGGTCGTGGGCGAGGTTTTTTATTAATTCCCTTAATAAAAAAAGTCGCGAATTATATAAAATCCGCGACCTCTTTTTTGGCAAGATTCCCCACCCTGCGCCATTATTTCACCAGCATCGTTCTTATCGTCCTTTCGCCGGATTGCGTGGAAAGGCGCACAAAATATATCCCCGATGGCGAGTTCCTCGCATTCCAGATAACAGAATGGAAACCCGGCTCCATTTCGTCTTCAACAAGCGTTTCGATTTTCCTTCCCATAACATCCATAACAGCGACCCGAACTTTTTCTCTTTTCGACAATGAAAATGTAATCTGCGTTGCCGAGTTGAACGGGTTTGGATGATTCGGCATTAAAGCGAGTTCTGGCACTTTCGCTCGCTCGGGAGAACAAATCCTATATGTTCCCGCATTTAGAGAAATCTGCCGCTGCCCTGAAAGTTCGAACATCCCGCCGTTTCCATCCGTAAGTATCAGCGTCATTTCCGCTGGTATCGAGAATTCGGCGTTCGCGGCATCATCGAGTTCGAGCCACCATTCTTCATCAGATGAAATATCTTTCCGCATATTAAACATATCTCGCCTGAATCGAGAGTGGTCGAATTTTTCACCATTCGGCAGCGCTGGCGGAATAACCTCATCGGCGCCATCGATGCCTTCCGAACAGTTATCGCCGATACCGAATGCCAAAATTTCCGCACCGCTGTTGAAATCGAGCGATACGGTCGCTTCCCATTTCGGTTTGGGTTCCGGCGCAGTTCGGCAGAACATTCCCCCGCTGGGCACGGAAAGAACAGCATCTCCAAGAAGCAGCGCCCAATATCCTCTGCCGGGAATAAGATTCGAGTATTCATAAACATAACCCGTGCCGTCGTATCCGTAAAAAGGCGTCATAAGCAGTCCACTCGGCGATGTGCAAAGGTCGCCTATCGAAATCGTGTCTATTCCCGCTCCGATAAGATTCCATCCACTATATACGAGCCTGTCATATCGCTCGACAGGAGCCCCCGCAAATGTATATGTAGTATCACCGAATGAATAAATCCAATATCCGAAGCCTTTCTGAAAATGGTCGGCAAAATAATATGCGCCCGTGCTGCCATCGTATCCCCACGCTCCGATTGCGCCGGGAAATACATCCGCACAGGAATGATAGGTCGTTACTCGCGGCAGCGAAATCAAGTTCCAACCCGAATCGATTGCCATATCGCATCTTTGCAAATCGGGAAGATACCATTCTATTACAAGAGATTCCGCCTCCGATACTCTCCACAAAAACATCGTATCGATTTTCATATTAACGAGTCCGTTCATTTCCACGCGCCCTTCTGGGAGAGCATCGGGATTCCAGTGGACTACCGCGAGGGTTTCTGTATCGCTCTTTATGACCCACCTGTCTGGCAAATCATATCCTTGCATCGAGCGCTTCAATTTTGTAATGGCGGGATAGCCATCATCGTGCAATGTGAGAAATGCGTCCACTTCCGACGGCGGCGGCTCGATGTATAGCAAATCCTGTGTCGGATCGTATCCTTCGCTTGCAGCCGAGTTTGCGCCGATGCCGAGCGCTCTATATGTCGTATCCCCAACTCTGCTCACGATTATATCGTCCATCCAGGGCCATATCTGCCACAGCGCATAGAAAAATCCATTTCCCCAAGTAACACCGGGATATCCTTCATTTATTACCGCACTATCGATAATAACCGATGTAAAATCTCCACCTCGTGCATTACAATTCGTAAGTGCGAGCAGATAAACGACAATTCCGCCGTCGAGGTCAGAAACAGTGTCCGCCCAAACGATGCGCAAATGCCAAAGCGAATCGGGAATAACTTCTTCCAATTGGTAATCACCGATAGGAGCGACAGTGCCATCGTCATCGAGTCTTTCAGGATGAAGCAATTCGAAATCGCAGTGGAACCAAACATCGAGCGAACGGTAATTCGCATCGACAAGGCTGTCGATGTAGAGCGGGATATATGCCGTGTCACACGGCGTTTCGCAAGTATCGCCGAACCAGATATATCGTTCGACACTTATTACATAAAAATCCCAGCAAAATTCCGATAATTGATTCGGCGGGCAGTAATCGTAGTCCGGCGAATCATATAGATTGCTCACGCAAACGGTGTAATGACCATCACTGGGCAGAGCGAGACCAACAATAGTAAATGTTAGACTATCTTCAAAGTGCAGCGAATCATAAGGAATCGTATCAGGACCGAATGTAACAACAACATTTTCTTCGGAGAACAGCGATGTATCAACGCCGGAGAAATCGTCGAAAAGTCTTACGGAAACGACGACATCGTCAATTGTTCCGAGTGTTTCTCCTGGCGTAGGCGTGGGATTTAGAACTTCTGGCGGAACTATGTCCACGATAAATGTGCAAGGTTCGGTGGATGATGCGCAGCCGTTTTCATTTTCGATGTGGTCGACCCAGAATGTAACAGTATCTCCGTGCTCCCACGATTCCGGCGGGAAATACGAAATTCCGCCAGCGGACACAACCACGCCAGTATCTGTAGCGCCTAATGTGTCGTTGTTCACTATTAGCACGAGACTAGATGGCACGAGTGCGCCATCCTCTGCATTTGTGAGATTATATACAAATCCCTGACCATCACAGGATGTTATTCCTCCGCAGGGAATCGGCATAGACAGTTCGAGCATCGGCGGGCAAAGCGCATCGTAGACCGTGTCGTCGGTGCCAAAAGCGCCGCTGGATGCATCGAATACGGAAACTTCGAGATGAACGGTGTCCACGCAGAACAATGTTTCACGCCAGACAAATTGGTAGCAACAGGAATCGGCGGCAATTTCAGAACCGATTGCGGAAACGAGTTCGCTCCAATCATCTGAATATAGATTAAACCACGCTCCGCCAGTGGAATCGCCAACATCGTAGTATCCATCGTAATATGCTCTATCAGGAGACTCAAACCAGGCATAAGAAAATTGACTGTCGGGCGGCGTTACTGTGATTGCGATAATGCTTTCCGCTTGACAGTATGCAATTATCGAATCGGGCGGATACTGCATAACTGTATAAGGAGTTTCGCCCCAAATGGGATAACAATAATCGCTGTTGACAATCGGTCGCTCGTCGGTAAAGAGAACGAATACTTTTTGTGCGCCGGGACGAAAACCCGGTATTATCGAATTAGCCCGAACCATAGCGCCGTATTGGTCTTCATACCCGGAACCTCTGTCGGCGGGAGGCCAGGTATACATTATCATTGCAGCATCAAACAGGCAGGCGAATTCTGCGGAATCCGATGCCCACCAGTCAGGACCGGAAACAAGGTCGAGTGTGCAGGCGGATGGTCCCGTGAAATTCGTTCTGACAAATTTACATACACCGTCCGGTTCGGCGGGACAGCCATTGAAAACTAATATAGATATTTGATAATCCACGCCTTCGAGCGCATTAACAAATTCCGGAACATGATGGTATAGCGTATCGACTTCGTCGTCCATACTGGTTGAAAAATCGAAGAGAAGCACTACATCGACCATAGTAGTTTCTGGCGGACATTCGTTGAGCAATTGCAGGTTCGGCGGAACAATCGGCATTCCGTTTTCAGTAAATCCAAAATTTGTTATGTCGAGACCGCGAACATAATTCGAGTCTTCATCATATACACAAACGGTTGCATACACAAGCGAACAGCCTTCTGTATATACTCCTGATATGTGCGGATGAAATTCCATCGGTGCGCAGCCGTTAACTGCGATGCCAGTTCCATAGCAGAAAATCGTGTCGGGACCTTCATCTTCAAACATAAATGTGCTGTCGAAGGTCGTGTTTGAGCCTGTTATTACGAGGTCGAGGATACAGTCTTTATCGAGGTCTGCGACAACAGGCGATGTGTGAACCTTTTTGCCGACCCGCTTCTGGTCGATAATCGTGCCGTCTCCGGTGATGTCGTATAGATAACCGTTAGAATCCTGATTTGCGCCGACAAAAATATGCAGCACATTTCCGAGATATGGATAGTATCCTGTTCTGCGGACATCGTGTCGGAAAAACGGCCATGGAGCATTATCATCGGGGTCACCTGCAAGTGCGGGAGAAGATATTATCGAATCGCCGAGGTCGAGAGACCATTCCAGCGATGGTCCTGTAGCAGGCGTGTAATTGAATACTTTTAAGTTTCCGTTCCCAATTCCGGCAACAACTTCAAGTGTGTCGTCGCCATCTACATCGCCGATTGCAACTGATGAGTAAATTCTTCCCGAATGAGTATAAGTAGTAACTTCACTGGCATCTATCGTACCGCTTCCATCTTCGTCGCCATCGATGAAATAGAGAGTTCCATTATATGCTCCGACAACGATTTCATAATCGCCGTCGCCGTCGAAATCGGCAGCGGAAGGCGAAGCGGAAACGGCATCGCTGCCTGTGGAATATTCCCACAATAACGAGCCATCTCTGCCGTCGAGACAGATTATTTTACCATTGTCCGAACCGACAACCCAATCGCTCCAACCGACGCCGAAAACCACATCGTAATAACCATCATCGTTCATATCGACAATGCAGGGTGTCGATATTACAGGACAATCAGTTGGATAATACCACAAAACATCCCAGTCGGTTCCATCTGTTCCGCCGGGGGCAAGCGGATAATCGGACCAGCCGGAAGATGTAATTCCATCGTCGGTGCCATCGGACGGGTCGCATTGGAAGCACCACATTCCATAGTGGCTATCGGCGTTGCATCCGATTACCGCTTCGAGTCCTGATAGGGATGGCACGAGGTCGGCGACAGCAGGTGAAGAATGCCAGCCAAAAGGTCCTGAAAGAACTGGCGGAGCGGGAAATGTCCACAAAAATGCGCTGCCAAATCTATTCATCGCTTCGACATTCCACCCGCTCGTAGTTCCAGCGATTATTTCCGGTAATCCATCGCCACCGTAGAAATCGAGAACAGCGGCGGAACTACGCGCTTCGTCGGTGCCGGTGCCACGATACCATTCTAAATTTCCTTGACTATCCAGACAGCGCCAAACACCTTGCGAACTATCCGATAAATCCTCGGGATTGCAATATTCATCGCTGCCGATGACAACTTCGAGATTATCATCTGCATCTGACCCCACCGAGTTCACATCGGGCAAATCTACCAGTGCAGCGGATGAACCGAAAATCATTCTATCGTAACCCACCCCCACAACAGATGTGTCTAAACCCATCGCTGGCGCTTCGCCATAGACCCATTTTAAATCGAGTGCATTGGCGGAACAAAACAAACCCACTAATATTAGCAATCCAACTAAACATCTTGAAAATTTCATAGTGAAACCCCCGATTATATAATTTATATGATATTAAGATAATTTATTTATTTCATCTCGCAATAGTAACCGTTCCGTTACACACGATTTCGCCATTCACTTCGATTGTGTATAAATATAATCCCTGCGGGAGATTTTTGCCCGAATTATCTCTGCCATCCCATCTTGCCTGTTCTTTTGCGCCTTCACCGATGGGAACATCTATCCTGCGCATAAGAACATTGTGCACATCGTAGATATTTATAATCCCCTGCTGAAATTCCATATCGGGAAATGTGAACTGTGCATAGTCATTTTTGCCATCGTAGTTCGGCGTAAAAGGATTTGGCATTCGAGCACAACCATAACTATTCGGACAGCGAGAAATTATCCAGCATCTCGTCGCATTGTTCGGTGGGCAAATCGTATTCGCGTCGGAAACTGAAATGCAAATGGTAACAGTATCACCTGGACGAATTTCTTCGCCGCCATTTATCAAAATTGTGTCAGCAGTGAGCGAATAAGCCACAGCAGAATCATTCTCCATAACGGAAATAGAGGAATAATCCAGTCCTGCACCGGTATCCTGTAGAAAATATTTTAGCGAATAATCGTAGTAAAAGCAGTTGTCGAGAGTTTCGATGGGGACAATTTGCGGCGGGAAAATATCAGGACATAGATGCACAGAACAGCTATCTTCTCCCCAATTGCAAAACGAGTCACGCATAACAACACGGAAAACAGCACTATCGCAATATATCGAATCCCAGTCGGGATGCCAGACATACGATAGGTCAGAAGTGATTATCGTATCTTCGCTGGCGCAGTATTGAATAAAAAGCGTTCCGGGGTCGCTATTCCAGAAAATATCGCTGACAATCCAATCAAGGGCTGCGGAATCTCCGCGCAAAATTTGGCTGGGACACAATAATATTTGCACATCCGGCGGGCGTGAATCGAGAGGAGCCGAATAGTATGCCGTATCTGACAATCCCGCTCCTGAAATAATGATGCGAGCACTACAATTTCTGCCTTCGTAATTTGAAATATCATACGACAATACCCAGTTGAAGCAGTGCTCGCCGGGAGAAACATCTGCACCGAGATCGCCCTCCGCATCGGTTACTGTTATCGGAGAAAATGTCCAACTCGCTCCGCCATCGGAACTGAACTCGATGGAAACATTAGCGGGAACCGAATCGGGGCTATCTATGGTGTAGCAAATCTCGACGATATTGACACTGTCGCAATCGGTTTCCTCACCGTATTCTATTTCCGTCACCGTTGGCGGAGCCAATATAAAAGTATCGTATTCCGCCCAGACCTCGTGTAGAGCAGCGATGTCATCGCCTCCACCAAATTCCACACGATATTGAAAATATCTGCCGCTGCCATCTATATCTGCGCTGTCAGGAGTGTCGAGAACATCGCCCGCGATAGGTCCATTCCAAGGAAGAGTGAGAAATGTTGCGACATCGTCCCCTGCACGCCAATAAAATGCAATCGAATTGTCATAGGGAATACAGGCATCCCAGCCTATTTCACGCCAATTGACCGTGTTGCCAGCATCAAGAACCGAGGATTCGAGATAGCCAATCGAGGCATAAGAAAGAATCATATTGTTTTCATAAATTAAATGAGCACCATTTCCTGTTACGATAATGTCAGGGTCAGGAGCGCATCCGTTATCCAAATCTTCAACATATACCCAATGTGAAGATGGAATACTTGCTTCTATTACATGAAGCGAGAAATTCAAAGGCAAAGTAGGCAGTTGCCGGTACCATCCAACTGACGAGCAAGCCCCAACAATATCAGAGAACCCGTCGAGGTCAATATCTGCTGCCATAGCGCCATCCCAGTATGGAAATGCCCCCGAAGGCACAAGCGTCATACGCACGAAATTTGTTCCTGTTCCATCGTTCAGGAAGCCGTAAAATCTGCTGTCTCCGGTGAGAGTAAGAGTTCCTATAACTATATCCATATCACCATCGTTGTCCATATCTTGCGCCCATGTGCCATCATATTCACCATCATCAGATGAACCGTCATAGTTAAATGAAATTGTGAAATGTCCTGTGCCGTCATTAAGAAATATAACAAGTTCGGGAGTCCAGCCCACGGAATAGAAATCGAGATAGCCATCATTATTGAAGTCGGCTGGATAAACACGGAAATTTGAATGGGATGATGATATAAGTTCATAATCAAAACCTGTCCCATTATTTCTTAAAAGGACTATCTGATAACCCTGCCCCGATACCAGTATGTCGTTGTCGCCATCATTGTCGAAATCTGCGGCGCTTATTCTATCATAATAATCTGAAAGGAGAAGATGCCAACTCCATGTTGTTCCACCATCTAAGTTCTCTATCCAACCTACGGTACCGCTAGATGCCGATGCAACGAGTATATCTGTTTCCCCGTCTCCATTTAAGTCGCTGGGGTAAACGCAGCCCGAAGATGAAACAGGGCAAACTGATATGATATGCTGAGTATATGTGAATGGAGCGATGCATTCAAACCAGCATACTCCATCACCTGTGATAGCAATTATATCCTTATCGCCGTCATTATCTATATCTACCGGCATTGCACCTTGCGTGAAACCATCCACAGTTCCTGAGTAAAGTGTGTGGTTTGTCCACGCCGAATAATCCCAATCGGTTGCAATTAGCGACACCACACCGGGGGATGCGGTCGTGACACTTTCTTTCTCCGCATATTGCGTTCCCCAAATTGCAACAGGACCGTATATCCCACCTCCACCCATCCAATCCGTCTGCTCGACACGAACATCGTAGGCAAAACACAAAGACAATAAAATTATCAACAGAACAATGGACTTTCGCATTATAACTCACCTCCTAAGAAAAATATAAAAAATATCTCTATTTCAACGATAATGATTTCGCTATGAATTTGCCTTTGGCAGTCGTTAAATTTACAAGATATATTCCTGCTGGAACCGAATTTCCGCTATCATCGCAGCCGTTCCAATGAACTATAATGGAATTTTTCTCGGAGCGATTTCTTTTATATTCATTGGAAAATTTTCTAATGTGCTTTCCTGATAAATCGAAAATATCGAGAGACACAATTTTATCATCCTGCGCAATGTCTTTCAGAACAATTTCCTGTGACGAGTTAAATGGGTTCGGAAAGAGATGAATATGCGTGATAATATTGCTTGGAGTGCTGGGAAACGGCTCATTTATCGAAGATATGGTAGAAAAATTCAGTATGTATAAGCCATCGTATCTTGCAGCAACAAAGGCAAATGTATCTTTGAAATCCACCGCTTGAGCATTACCTCTGGTTTGAAAATATCCCTCTAATGTAATAGAAGTTGGGTCGGTTACATCGAGGCATAAAAATCCTTTATCCAAATCCGCCACGAAAGCCCTTATGTTGTTCGATTTTACATCGTGCACATAACCATCGGTATTATAACTTCCCAGTAGAGTTGGAAATGACGGGTCAGATATGTCGAGAATCAACATATCTCCGAACCATCCATCTGCAACATATAATCTATTGCCCTGTGCAAAACAACTTACCGAATACCCATCTGTATCGTAAGAGCCGATTTCTGTAATATCATCAAGAGAAGAAATATCGAGAACTTTTATCCCATTGTATCCACTTGCGACATAAGCGTAATCTCCATCGATAAATAATCCTTGGTATGAATTCGGGGAATATTCACTCCAAATTCCAGCGGTATGAGGAGTTGTCGGGTCAGAAACATCAACAACACGAAGTCCCCAGTCGCTCTCAATAAGATAAGCATAATCGCCCTGAACCTGCACATCCATTGTCTTTCTCACATCTGTGAACCACGATAATTCGGGGAGAAACGCATTGTATGGTTCGACGGTGTCGTAGATTGCATTTGTATTCAATATCACAAGCCCTCCACCCGTGGATGCGGAAAAAGATGCTACATAAACAAGAGAATCCTGCACCCATAATGCAACGGCGTCGCCGTGTGTATCGAAAGTTCTGGCAACTTCTAACGGTGCATTAATATCCGATATGTCGATTTCGCCTATTCCGTTTGTGTAATCGGCGGTAAAAACATAATCGTTTGCTACCATAACATCGCTGTGTTCTGTATATGGCATTCCCACAGGAAAATATCCTTCACAGGATACATTCGATGTCGCAAGAATAACTATATTTCCACTCGCATCGCCAGCAAGTTGTTCATCCGTCGATGAATATGCTTTAATCCTTATTTTGATTATCTCCGATACAGGTGAATCGGGAATTGTCCAATTATACGAACCGTCGTCTGGAGCAGAATGCACGATTTCATTCCAAACAGAGCAATTCGTGTCGGTATATTCTATCATTATGTGGTCCACACCAGTGCCTTCTGTTTCCCAAGTAATTTCCATTGCGGAACCCGCCGAGTAACTTTCGCCATCGATGGGGGTTAATAAATTGATACTTACGCCAGTCCCGCCGCCAGGGACAACAGTTATTACATTATCCCAACTTCCACCACCTTCGGTAGTATATAATGCCCAAGAATGTTCACCATAATCCCATGTATTGCGTAATATAACGAGCGAATCGCCTGAAACATCAGTTTCATAACCTATTCCGGTTGTAGCGTGTCCGATATAACCCATTCCTGGATAGTAATAATTCAACACTCCCCAAACAAAAGGTCTGCCCAAATCTATCTCGTCCGTTATCCACGACCAGTTGTAATGATTAGAAGGAGCACCGTCAGGAGAAATATCTGAACTGAATTCATATCCGTTTAAATCATTTGCAACATATTCGTGCGCAGGTGGCATATCGACAGGGTAAGTTCCGCCAGTGGACGCAGTATCCGTGTTCATAGCAATGGCAAGTTCGCGCTGGACATTCGGAACATCCGAAACTGTGGTATGCAACACAACATCGTAATGGTCATAGAAATAATCTATCAACATTCCATATCCTCTTGTATCCCAATATCCGAATACCATCGCAGAAGATGTCGGTGCACAGCCAAAACTCCATAAATATGCAGGAACTCCATCGATATGACCATAATCGACAACATTAAATGCTTCTTTGCCGAACATACCATCGAAATTCGCCCAACTCGGAAAAATTCTATCGGGAACAATCCAATTTGCAAAATCCTTATTCCACTGTTCTTGTGTCGCAACTATTTCAGGTTGATAACCATTTACATATACGCAACCTGATTCATTTGCAAATTCGAACCAGATAGATGAAGTAGATAGGAAAAATATCCTGACGAGTTTCGGCTCATTTCCTAATAGCATTTGCTTTGCTTTTTGGAATGTGCGAGACAAAGTCGCATAATACGGTGGCAGACAATCAGCAATATCTAAAACAGGCGGCATCGTTTTAACTGCAGAAACTATAATGTATCCATATTCGCCCGTGTGCCATACATCCGATATCGGAACATCGGCAGGCTGGATAAGATGCTGGAAAGACGGGAAGTTGGCATCGGAAAACGAGAAACAGAACATATATGCATTCAAATTCCCAACAGGGTCGGACATCGGAATCGGTTCGGCAAATGATTTAACATCCCACTTGTGAGCGACTTTTAGCATAGCAATTTTTTCAGAAGTTTGAAGTGGCACAGAGTTTGCTGTTCTATTAAGTGGAATAAGGTCCACTTGCATTCCAAATGCTACTCTAAAAAAGAATAACAATAAAAGCAGGAAAAATACATGCCTTTTCATTTTAGCCTCTTTGAAATTGGTTTTTATATCTTGCAAAACTATGTTATGCCATTGTTTTTCAAGTTCAACTAAATTCGCCTATTTCACGAGTATCATATTGTCTTATCTCGCAATAGTAACTGTTCCATTACATACGATTTCGCCATTCACTTCGATTGTGTATAAATATAGTCCCTGCGGGAGATTTTTGCCCGAATTATCTCTGCCATCCCAGCGAGCGATTTCTTTTGCGCCTTCGCCGATGGGAACATTTATCCTGCGCATAAGAACATTGTGCACATCGTAGATAGAAATTGTCAAATTATCATATCCCATTCCGGGCGCAGTGAACTGGCAGTAATCATTCTTGCCATCTCCGTTCGGAGTAAATGGGTTCGGTATTCGAGCGCAACCCATATCGGTGGGCAGAACAAACCACCAATGATATAGCGCGCAGTTCGGTCCACAGGTATCGGGTTCGTCGCACAAATTCACAACGACATTAACCGTTTCGCCGGGAAACCAAGAAATTCCCCGATGCGCAGGGTCGAAAGAAATTTCTCCGATAAGCGAATCTGCGGAAATCCCAGACAATACTTGCGCCAGCGGAAAATCGTATCCACCGAAACTCACATTGCAGGAATCTACCCAGATGCCGGCAAGATTATCGAAAATCTCGATTGAAATCGGTTCCTGCTCGTTATATGTGAAACTGCTTTCCGGCGGAGATGTCATCTGCGCAAAAGGCGGGGAATAATCTATATAAAACTGCCACTGCACCGTATTTTGCAAATTGTTTCCATATATATCGTCGGCGGCGAGCAGTTCGACTGTAACCGTTTCGCCATCTGCCCAATAGCCATCGGGCGGGTCGAAGAATAAAGTGTCATTTATAAACGATAGTTCGCTGTCTGCGCATAAAAAAGTATCGCCATCAAATACCGCTACAATCGTTGTGCTATCGACACCCTGCGTATCGGTAATTGCAATCCATATTCCCTGCGGGTCGCAAGCGGAAACAACATTTTCTCGCGGCGTAATCGGTTCGGCTAACGGACCGTTTCCACTGGCGATATACCAGAATACATAGGTCGTGCAGTTCGGTTCGCAGGAACAGCCGTAACCGTAAATCGAATCGCAGGCGCTGGCAAAAACGACTATGGAATCGTTGTCTATCACAGAGACATTTGCAGAAAGCGAGCCGGGAACAAATATCGAATCATACGAACTGTCATTGTGATAAATCAAGACAATAAGCGAAGATATATCGTTCATCACGCCAGCAGGATAATCTTCGGCATCATATTCGATATGGAAATTTCCTGTGGGGACGATACCACCTGTTGCGGGCATTCCCGCGGCGGGAGAAATTATTGGCGGTTCGAGGTCCACAAGGAACGAAACCGTATCGGCGGTATAAGTTGTGCAACCGCCATTCGTGATTATCGAATCGAGCGTGACTATTACGCTGTCGAGATGAAGCCAATTGTGCCAAACATCGACTTCCACGGTATCCGCAGGAAACATATTAAAATTCATCGTGCTGGCGATGCCTTGAAGGGGAAAGTGCATTTCGCTGCCGTCATCGTGATATATATTCACATTCGCGAAAGTATAGGAAGTATCGGGTCTGTCCCAATAAGTTGTTTCGGCATATTCGAACACCGCCGCCTGCGTCGGACAGGATACAATCGGAAGCACATTTTCGTTTGTATCCACAGGGCATTCCGCCCAAGAAACGCATTGCCCACAAGTCATACAATCGGGATTGAAAAGCCCCGTGCCGAGACAATAAATAATATCAGGAGTCGAACCGTATGGGTCGTTGCAGACCGTTAGAACAAGTTCCAGTTCGCAGTCCAAATCGATATCTGCGATAATCGGCGATGTGTGAATGTGCGTTCCGATATTTCGACTATCTTCGATGGAACCAGTTGCGCCGTTAAGCCTATATACCGTTCCGCCCATCGTAGCAACGAATATGTAAATTTCCTCGTTCGTATCGGGATATAGATTATTTCGTTTGGGATTTCCGCAGAAATGCGTCCAGCAAAATGGGTCTCTCGGGTTCGCTATCGCTGGGGACGATACTATCGGAGCGTCCAGCGAAGTTGAC
>JALTEE010000314.1 GCA_027007865.1 bacterium | reverse complement strand
CTTAATAACCTTGCTCAAATTCCAACAATCCCTCGAAAATTTTCTCATATTCAGCAACTTTTTTCTCAGCCCTGAAATCTTCCGCTCTCTGCCTTCCGGCAAGCGCCACTTTTCCCCTGAGATTTTTATCGCTTAACAAGCGCCCTATTGCTTCAGCCATTTGGTTTACATCTCCCGCTGGAACCAAAAAACCATTTTCCCAATCGGAAATAATTTCCTTCGGGCCCGAGCCGCTGATAGTGGCAACGACAGGAACGCCGCAGGCCATCGCCTCGACGATAACATTTCCAAAGCCCTCCCAGAGAGAAGGCAATACAAAAACGGAGGATTTCGCCATATACTTAAAGGGATTATCCCGAAAGCCAAGAAACGCAACGTCTTTTTCGATTCCCAGTTTTTCCGCTAATTTCTCCAAGTGTTTTTTTTCGCCTCCGCCTAAAATCGCCAACTTCGCAGCAAATTTCTTTCTTAACCGGGAAAATGCTTCCAACAAATAAGGATAGCCCTTTGCCGCGGTTAGATTTCCCACAGCGATAACTACAAGATGGGAACCATCAAACCATTTATGTTTAACAGGTTCTCTGGAAAGCCGCAAAATGCTGCTCAAATCTACCGGATTATTGCATATCCTTATCTTATTTTCGGGAATCGAAAAAGACTCCACCAAATTTTTTTTCACACCATCAGACACAGCGATTATTAAGTCGGCCCGCCTATAAAGCAAACTCACCATCCATTTTCTCACTGCGGCAAACCGTAAATTATCAATGAAAGATTCTGTATATGTGTGCTCGGTCAGGCAAAGTCTGGTTCCGGAAAACCTGGACGGCGAAAAAATTCTGGACAAACCTACAATGGTATTCGCATAATAGCCGAAACTCAGCACGATATCTGGTTTTTCTTTCCCGACAATCCCAGCCGTTTTAAATACCAATCTCAAAGTGTCAAGTTTGTTTTTCTTATTGAGGATATAAAGACGCAATCCCGGTGGCAAATATTCGAAATACTTTCCGCCTTTTTCAAACAGAATTAAAACAGACTCGAATTTTCCATGATCAAGAAATTTCAATATATTTAACAGAACTCTTTCCGCTCCGCCGCTCCCCATACCCCAGATGACAAACAAAATCTTTTTCCTGTTTTTTCTGCTCATTTGCTTAAAACCCTGTACTTCAACTTTTTCGCCATTGTCAATACATTCGCCAAAAAACTGCCAAGACCTATGTGAACCCCGATCAACAACAACACTGCCGTAATCAAATTTTTTACGCTTTTCAGGTTCCCGAAACTGTTCATAATGAAATTCAACGACACAGATGCGCCCAATAAACTCTTTGCTCTGCATATTTCACCGTTTCTTAACAAATTTCTCGCCAAAAAAACATTATCCAGTTCTTTGTAATATCTGTATTTTTTCCAAATCTCTTTATCTATCCTTATCGTAAGAGCGGGGGATTTCAAAAAATGTTCCATTACCACGAAGAAATCAGACGTTTCCGTGCGCTTGTTATGATAAGCAACTGCCCCCGAACTGCCGCAAATTCTATGCTTCATCAACTTCTCATCCAATATTCCGATAGGATATTTTTCCAATATTCTCAGCCACATTTCCAGATCAGCCGAAGTGCCAAAATCTTTTTCATTGAATACACCTACATTTTCAAAAACATCTCTCCTTGCCATAAATGTCGGGGTTCTCAAAAAAGAATTTCCATACTTTAGCAAATATCTGTATATTTCATTGAAATCACAAACATTTTTGTTTTTGAGCTCCTGCGGAATATCAGTTTTGCCTATTATCTTATCATTTTCGTTTATCAGCATGTCCAAGGCAAAAACAGCGGCAACGCCAGTATGATTGCGCAAAAAAGCTAACTCTTTTGCCACAATATCGGGAGCGTATATATCATCAGAATGGTAAAATGCGATAAACTCTCCCTTCGCAATCTTCAGACATTCATTATAGTTATTATAGCATCCGATATTCGTTGGATTCCTGCGAACCCTTAAACTGGCATTTGCATATTAGATTACTTTTTTTTCCCAACCATACGTTGAAGCATTATCCAAAA
>JALTEE010000313.1 GCA_027007865.1 bacterium | reverse complement strand
AATTAACAGCGGATATTTGTGTAAAAAAATCACGCTGATGAATTACAGAGCGGGGCAATGTTTTGCTCCGCTTTTTTATCCGTAAATAATTAAAATCTGGCGATATTTCTATTTGATATTATTTTGAATTTATGGACAACCTTTTCGAGAAAAATAAAAAATCGAAACAGGGCGGAGACATTTCTTTTCTGCTTGCGGATAGAATGCGCCCGCAAACGCTCGACGAGATTGTCGGGCAGGACGATGTTCTCGGCGATGGAAAACCACTGCGCAGAATGATTGAGAGCGACGACATCACATCCATCATCCTTTGGGGACCGCCCGGCAGCGGAAAAACTACGATAGCACGCATCATAGCAGCGATGACGGGAATGGATTTTCTCGCTCATTCCGCCGTCCTTTCCGGAATCGGCGAAATCAAAAAAGTTTTTGCACAGGCGGAGCGAAACCTTTATCTGTATGGCAAGCGCTCGATTTTATTCATCGATGAAATTCATCGTTTCAACAAAGCGCAGCAGGACGCATTTCTCCCATATGTCGAAAAAGGAACCATCATTCTCATCGGTGCGACGACGGAAAATCCATCGTTCGAGGTGATTTCTCCGCTCCTTTCCCGCGTGCAGGTCTTTGTGCTAAATCCGCTCGAACCGCAGCATATCGAGCAAATCATCATCCGCGCAATCACAGATGAAGAACGCGGTCTCGGCAAAAGCGAAGATTTTATCGAAAAAAATGCGCTCGAACTCATATCTAATGTCTCTTCTGGCGATGCGAGGTTCGCGCTTAATATCGTGGAGTTCGCTGCGAAAATGGCTGGCGATAAGGAGATTACCGCGGATGTAATCAAAGAAATTTTACAGAGAGAGCGAATTCTCTACGATAAAACAGGCGAGGAGCATTACAATATAATTTCTGCGCTTCACAAATCCATTCGCGACAGCGACCCCGATGGCGCATTGTATTGGCTTGCGAGAATGCTCGAAGGCGGAGAAGACAGAAGATACATTTTGCGCAGATTGATTAGAATGGCAATCGAAGATGTCGGTCTTGCCGACCCGAATGCGCTGCTCATAGCAATCGCTGCACAAAATACATTCGATTTAATCGGCTATCCCGAAGGCGACATCGCTCTCGCGGAAACGGCGGTATATCTCGCTTATGCGCCGAAGAGCAATTCGATATATACGGCGCTGTCGAAGGCGCTCGGCGATGTGAAAAAATTCGGCTCGCTTCCTGTTCCGCTTCACATAAGAAACGCACCGACAAAATTTATGAAGAAAATCGAATATGGTAAAAACTACAAATACGCTCACAATTTCGACGACCACATCGTCTCGCAAACACACCTTCCCGAAAAAATTTTGGGGCACAAATATTACGAACCCACCGAAATAGGCTTCGAGGAAAAAGTGAAAAAAAGATTCGATGAAATACGGAAAAAATTGGCGGAGCGAGAAAAAATTTCAGAATAAAACAAGGTGTGTCTAAACCGATGGATTTTCGCAAAAAAAATATTCTGTGGACTTCGATTTCGCAAAATCAATTTCCAGCGCCATTCATCGAAATCGAATCTATTACCGATGTGTCTATTTGAATTGTTGTTGCGGCGCGCAAAGAATCCAAAAGATTTGAAAGCACCTCATTAAAACGCATCGAATAGAGTTTTCCATAAACTTCGTCTTTCACTTGTTCGAGCGAGCGAACCGTCCCCTCGCCCCCGCGCTCGATAATTTTGAAAAAGTGATAATTTTCGCCGATTTTTATCGGACCGACAATTTCATCGGGTTTCGCAGAAAATACGGGTTTCACGAGTTTCGGCAGAACATCCGATTTCGAGAACCATCCGAGGTCGCAACTATCCTTGTCGTAATATTCCGCCGAATACCTCTGCGCAACAGCGCAAAAAGATGTATCCGAGGCAAGCAATTTTTTCACGCTATCGGCGAGTGCTTTGCTGCCGACCTTTATATGTAATGCGTGAACTTCGCTCCTATCTCTGATGAAATCGCTCTGGTGAGATGAATAATATTTCTCAACATCTTGCTGGGAAACTTTTATTCTACGCGCAATTATTCGGTTTCGTAGAAAATCCACGAAAATCTGATTTCTCGCATCTTCGAATTTTCGCCTGACTTCCGCATCTTTTTGCGCGCCATTATCGACTGCATATTGAGCAAGCAAATGCTCATCGACCCAGTCATCGATAACGCGAAGCAACTGTTCCCTATCGAGATGTTTCGCAAATTCGGGCGGAATATGAATAAAAATATCATCCGCCAGCAACTCATCGCCATCCACACGAGCGACTATATTTTTATCGGCTTCTTTTTTCCCGCCGCCGCAACCGTAAAAAATAGCAATAGCAAACGCTATAAATAGGCTAATATATAATTTCCATCGGAGCATATTTTCCCCATTTTCTCACATATTCAAAAAATCCTTCCCTCCATTGCGCTGGCGAGAAGGATTTTTGAAATATTCTACGATACCTTTATTTCGTTAATCCGAAATGCTTTGCATCTTTGTAAAAACCGATGCTATTTTTTAGCAGCAGGTTTCGCTTCTCCGCCGCCATACTTCGCCTTGTCGATTGTCTTTTCTATTTCGGCATCGTAAATTTTGTATCCGTATTTCTGCTTCGCCTGTTCGAGCCATTTTTGGTATGCCTCTTTTCTCATTTTCGAGCGAAGTTTGTTCTTGATGATGCGCTGGACAGACTCGAACTCCTTTATATGCGGTTCTTTTATTTCAACGAGTTTTATGATAGAGAATTTTCCCTGAAATTGAATCGGTTCGGGATATACTTCGCCCGGTTTCAATGTCTTCGCCGCTTTGAACAATTCGGGGTATCTTCTTTCAGTAAATAGACCGAGGTCGCCACCTTTCTCCTTTGCATAGGTTCGCAGAGTATTTTCTTTCGCTAACTTGGCGAAATCCCCACCTTTCTTTATCTTGGCAAGAAGTTTTTCCGCATCGCTTTTCGTCGCAACCTGAATCTCCATCACATGAACCTGTTCATCCTGCATAAAAGAATCTTGATTGGCATCGTAGTATGCTTTTACCTGCTCATCTGTAGGATTTACATCTTTATAGAGATAATCCTTTCGAAATGCATCTATCATCTTTCGCTGTAGTTCTTTATCGAACATTTTTTTATAGTCGTCGCTATCTTCGAGTTTGAGTTCTTCTGCTTTTTGGATAAGCAGCGGTTTTCGTATCGAAGATTCGAGGAATTTTTTAACATCGTCTTTCGACTGGAATTTTGGTCTTCTGAATGGCTGCATAGATTGATACATCGAATCGAACTGCCCCACAGTGAATTTTCCCAAACTATATGTGCACAATGTCATAGAGCGCTGTTCAGGAGTGAACTGGACTTCTACCTTCGCATTTCTCTGGTTCGGTGTTTGAGGCGGAACATTCTGATAGGCGTTTACAACTATATTAGCAGCAGTATCGTTAAAGGTTATATTTGCAGAATTCACAAGGTCTTCAACAAACTTATTTGCCAAATCGGTCATTTTACGATTGTTCAATGTGCGCGCAAGCGCATCCTTTTCCTCTTCGAACGATTTTACTCGCGGATTGGGCTTTTTTTCTACAAGGAAAACGATGTGCCATCCATATCTCGTTTGGAACGGCTTTGAAAATTCTCCGGGCGATAGTGCATAGGCAGCATCTTCAAATTCTTTGACCATCTGCATAGTTGTGAAATCGCCGAGGTCTCCCCCCTTGTCTTTATTGGATTTATCCATCGAATATTTTCGCGCGAGGTCATCGAAATTCGCACCGCTTTTTAACATTTCATATATAGAATCAGCCAACGCCTTGCTGCTCACGAGAATATGCTTCGCATGGAGCAATACTTTTTTCCTCTCATAAGCAGATTTGATTTCTTCCTCGGTAGCCTGTTTCGCTTTGTCTTTGACTTGTGTTTCGTAAAGGGTATTCAAAAGCAGATTTTCCTTATCGCGTTGCAGATATTTCAGTAGTTCTTTATCTTTGTCGAGCCCTTTGTCATAAGCGGCGAGCAGGATGAGTTTATCCTCTGCCATTTTTTCGACGCGTTTCTTTCGTCCGCTTAATTCTTCATCGTAAGATTTGAATCGTGCATTTGCAACGGCATTGTTCAAGTCCTCGGCGGTGATGGTATATTTCCCGACTTTTGCCACGATTCCAGGCTGCGGACCTGCGCAACCCCAGAAAATCGCGATAGCAAGCATAAATACTACACTCAATAGAACAGCACGCCTCATCGGAACACCTCCTGGTTATTTTGTTATTCCTTTATATTGCCGTTTCAAAACCGAAAGTTTTTCAGCGTAATTGTCTCGTTTGGCTCGCTCCGCTTCGATAATTTCAGGAGGAGCCTTTTCTAAGAACCCATCGCTCTTTAACTTATTATCGACGATGGAGATTCCTTTTTCGAGTCTCTCTATCTCCTTTTTTAACCTCGCAATTTCCAATTCGATATCCACTAAATTGGCAAGTGGTAAATAAATTTCACCAGAGGACACAGCAGCGACACCACAAGGTCCATCGGGTTTCTTCGACGCAATTTCACACCCCTCGATTTTTGCGAGGAATTTTATCAATTCAAGTCGCCCAGCGAGCATATTCTCGATTTGAACATTCTCGGGAACTACATATGCCGTTCCCACTTTTTTCGTGCCGATGCCTATTTCGCCTTTAATATTGCGTATCGCTACAACAATGTCCCGAACCATCGTGAATTCTTGTTCCGCATCATCATCGAGCCAATCTAAATATTTTTCAGGCGCAGGATACTTTGCGACCATAATACTTTTTACATCGTAATTTGTCAAGTCCGATATGAAAATTTTCAATTTTTGCCACAGTTCCTCGGATAAATACGGTAGAATAGGGTGCATCAATCGGAGCATCGGTTCGAGAACTGATAGTGCGATAATTTTTTCATTTCTATCCTGCGACAGTGTCAATTTTGCGCCTTCGAGAAACCAATCGCAAAATTCTCGCCAGAAGAAACGATGTATCGCCGATACGGCTTCATCGAGGCGGTAATTTTCGAATGCTTCATCGACATCTCGCACAACTTTCGCAAAGCGCGATAAAATCCATCTGTCCACAAGATTTTTAGGCTGCGGATTTTTTAATTCATCCGCAGAAAATTTCTCATCGCCGATGTTTGAAAACACAAGTCTGCTCGCATTCCATAGTTTATTTGCAAAATTTCGTCCCACCTCGAACGATTTCATTTCGAGGAATAAATCCTGTCCAGCAGACGCCTGTGAAATAAGCGTATACCGTAGCGCATCGCGACCGTATCGCTCGACGACATCGAGCGGGTCGATGCCATTCCCGAGCGATTTGCTCATTTTTCTGCCGTCCGCATCGCGCACCGTGCCGTGAATATAAACTGTATGGAACGGCTCCTCGCCTACAAAATGCAGACCTGACATAATCATTCGTGCAACCCAGAAGAAGATGATTTCAGATGCGGTAACGAGAACATCTGTGGGATAAAATCGCTTAATATCTTCGCTCCCACTATGCCATCCCATTGTGGCGAATGGCCAGAGCCAAGAACTGAACCAGGTATCGAGCACATCGGGGTCGCGGCGAATTTTAACATCTTTGCCATAATAATGATTCGCCAACTTTTGCGCTTCTTCGTCATTGCGTGCAACAAACACTTTATCGTCGGGACCATACCAAACTGGTATTTGGTGTCCCCACCATAATTGGCGAGAAATACACCAATCTCGTATATTCTCCATCCAGTTGAAATACACGCCCTCCCATCTTTTAGGCAGGAATTTGACTTTTCCGCTGCGAACACTTTCCAATGCTGGTTTTGCGAGAGGCTCCATTTTAACAAACCACTGCGACGATAGATATGGCTCGATAACCGTATGACATCGATAGCAGTGCCCGATAGAATGCAGGTGCTCTTCGATTTTTACTAAAAGTTTTCGTTCTCGCAAATCTTCGACCATCCGCTCCCGCGCTTCGTATCTGTCCTGCCCTTCATATTCGCCGGAGTTAAAATTCATCCGAGCCTGTTCATTCATAACGACCACGATTGGCAAATTATGTCTTTCGCCGAAGAGATAGTCGTTCGGGTCGTGAGCAGGCGTAACTTTTACCGCTCCCGTGCCAAATTCGATGCTGACTTCGGAATCGGATATAATAGGAATCTCTCTGCCAACTTCTACTTCCGCTCCATCATAAGTTATTCCGCTTCTTTTCGGCATTGCAAGCGGGAGAACAACTTTTCTGCCGACGAGATGTTTATATCTATCATCATCGGGATTGACTGCGACGGCAGTATCTCCGAGCATAGTTTCGGGGCGCGTTGTCGCGACAATTATTCCGTCCGACGGGTCGTCTGCAAACGGATATTTTATATACCATAATTTCCCCCGATGCTCTTCGTGCTCGACTTCGTCGTCCGATAGCGCCGTTCCACAACGAGGACACCAATTGATAATATATTTCCCGCGATATATCAATCCTTCTTCGAAAAGTTTTATGAAAACTTCCTGCACCGCGCGAGACATATCGGGGTCAAGCGTGAAACGAGTTCTCGTCCAATCGCAAGAGCACCCGATTTCTTTCAGTTGTTCGATGATGCGTCCGCCCTTGTTTTCCGTCCATTTCCAGAGCAATTTTAAAAATTCTTTCCGCCCGATTTCCTGTCGTGTTTTGCCCTGTTTTAACAATTCTTTTTCAACCATATTCTGCGTGGCAATTCCTGCATGGTCGGTGCCTGGCAGCCAAAGCGTATCGTATCCTTGCATCCGCTTGCGCCTGATGAGAACATCTTGAATTAAATTGTTCAGGGCGTGCCCAAGATGCAAAATATCCGTGATATTCGGCGGTGGAATAACGATAACAAATTTTTCTCGCCCATCGTCCTTTTCCGACGGCGTTCCGAAACGGTTCTTCAACCAAAATTCGTTCCACCGCGGTTTTATTTCTTGTGGATTGTAGTTCTTCGGAATTTCGATAATATCATCGGTTAAATAAATTTTTAATTTAATCTACGAATTTGATTTGTCAATAAATAAATGTTTAGTT
>JALTEE010000312.1 GCA_027007865.1 bacterium | reverse complement strand
GGCGCAATCAAAGAAATCGCAAAAATCGCCGATGAAGTGAATGCCAAAACAGAGAATATCGGTGCGAGAAGACTTCACACGGCGATGAGTGCGCTACTCGAAGATTTTTTATTCGATGCGACCGAAATTGCGCCGTGCAAGATAAAAATTACAGCGAATATCGTGAAAAAGAAACTCGCCAACATCGCAGAAGATGAGGATTTGTCGAGATTTATACTGTAAATATCGATATACAAATTGTGGGGGCTGTTCTGCAACGGTGGGATGAGGACGGAAAACGGACTGCAAGCAAGTATTTGAAATAACATAAATGGACAAAGGCATATATCACGCATAAAATCGGTGGGGTTGGGTGATGATGCGCAATAGTCAAGCGAATCCCTTCTATTCGTCGTGCGTAATAACTTTGTCCTGCCATTCCCGCACCTTAATTGTCATTCCCGTGCAAACGGGAATCCAGAGACTTAATACACACTCCCTCTGGATTCCCAATCGAGTTGGGAATGACACCACACCTCATTTGTCATTCCAGCACTAGCTCGTTTGTTATTCCAGCACTCTGTTCTGTCATTCCCGTGAAAACGGAAATCCATTCGATTATCATTCCAACTCGTATTTCTTCAATTTTGTGTAAATCATTCTTCTCGTGATACCGAGCAATTTTGCCGCTTTCGACTTATTTCCGCCGGCTTTTTCTAATGCGGAAATTAGCATTTTCTTTTCGAGTTCTCCGAGTGTTGTTTCGCCCGGTTCGACGGATGCGGATTCTGCAATCGCGATTTCCAAATCGGGCAGATGTTCGGGCGTGATGCGCTTCCCGCCGGATAAAATTAGCGCTCGTTCGAGAATATTTTCGAGTTCGCGAACATTGCCGGGGAAATTGTATTCCGTGAGCAACTCTTCCGCTTCGGGTGAAACTTCGATATCTATCGCTCGCTTTCTGAAATAATTTTCCACAAGCAGCATTATATCTTTTTTGCGCATTCGCAGCGGCGGGAGTTTTATCGGGAAAACGGCGATTCGGAAATATAGGTCTTCTCGAAATTTCCGCTCGCTCACTAATTTCTTTATATCTTTGTTCGTTGCCGCGACAACTCTGACATCAACGGGTATCGGCACCGTTCCGCCGAGATGATATACGGTCTTTTCTTGAAGCACGCGCAGTAATTTTGCTTGAAGCGATTGCGGCATTTCGGCGATTTCGTCGAGGAGCAGCGTTCCGCCATTTGCGAGTTCGAACATACCCGGTTTTCTGCGGTCTGCGCCCGTGAATGCACCTTTCTCGTATCCGAAAAGTTCGCTTTCGAGCAATGTCTCCGTTATGGCGGCGCAATTTATCGCCACGAACGGTTTTTTCGCTCTCTGCGAACGCTCGTGTATCGCTCTCGCTACGAGTTCCTTTCCCGTTCCCGTTTCGCCGAGTATCAGCACGGTTGCGTCTGCGGGCGCAACTTTCTCGATGAGCGTGAAAATTTGCTTCATCTCATCAGATTTTCCAACGATGTTGCCGAAGCGCTCGCGCTCGCGCTTTCTACGATATTCGATTTCCTGCTGCAACTGCAATTCCTCGGCGATATGGTGAGCGAGGAGCAGCAGTTCATCTGTGGGAAACGGTTTTAGCAAGAAATCATAAGCGCCCGCCTTCATCGCTTCCACAGCGGTTTCGACTGTTCCGTGCGCAGTCATCATCACGACGACCGTGTCGGGATAGTCCTCTTTAATTTTTCGCAGCAGTTCGATGCCGTTCATCCCCGGCATTTTCATATCGGTAATTACGAGGTCGAAGCCTTGTTCGAGCGATTCGATGGCGCGCTCGCCCGTTTCGACAGCCTTCGCCGAAAAACCCGCACCGCGAAGCGCACGGCTGAAAAGCACACCGAGTTTTTTCTCGTCGTCGACTATGAGAATGTTCACTTCTTTCGCCTCCTGAACGACTGTGCTACCGCAAGCAAAATCACAATCACAAGCGCAGCGAGAACAATCCAGACAATCGTATTTTTTGCATTCCGCTGCGGAAATTCCATCATATTTCGATATTCATTCGACAAATTTTTCAATAATGTCGCTTTTCGAGGAGAAAGTTTCGCAGCGACAGATGTATCGAGATAGGCGGAAATGCGCTTCAGTTCTATAAGAATCGTATCTCGCTCGCTTTTTGTGTAGTTTTGCGGACGAACTTTTCCCTCGCCGATGGCGATTAGTTTGTTCTCGACCATTTTCATCACCGCATCGGACATCATAGCGGTCGGTGTCGATATTTGTTTTTTGCCTTCTGTGGTTTTACCCGAAATATATGCCGCCTGCGATGCCATCGAGACCATAGAATCCAACTGCGCCTGCAAAAATTTCAAGTTATCGGCATTTTTCGCAACTGTGGAACGCAGCGAATCTAAAACGGGCAGCAAATGACGATACCGCTTCGCCAATTTGCGCAGCGAATCCACAGCGGACGATAGACGGGAATTCTCGCCGATTATCAAATCTATATAGTTGTCGATTAGCATATTTGCGGAATCCTGTCTTGCAAGCAGTTCGCGGTTCAGCGACAATCGAATATCCAAGCAGGTAATGCCATTCGATTGTTCGAGCAAATCGGTCAGTTGTCTTTGCGCTGCTTGCAGTTCCCCGATTGGCAGCGGTTCGCCATCGGAATTTGTTATCTTTGGCATCGCAGATTCTATCTTGTAAGATTTTTTCTGCTCGCTCGCGAGCGTCTCTTGCCACGCAACATAAGTCGCTTCGACTTGTTTTCTCGCATCGGCAGGGAAATCGTTCAATTTCGCCTTGACCTTTTCCATCTTTGCCATCGCAGCGGTGCAATCGCCCGAATTCCAGAGTTTATGCGCATTATATAAAAGTTCCTGCCCGCCTGCGCAGTATGAAAGCGAAAATGAGAGAAAAATGGCGAAGGCGATTGTCATTGCGAAAAAATTCTTCATTTCTCCTCCAGAATTTTGCCTTTATCGGTAGCGGTGAGTTTGTGCTCGTTCCCGTCGCTACCGATATATGTTATGACGAGCATTTCGCTTTCCCAATCGAAAGATACTTTGGACATCGGTGCATTATCGACATCTTCGGGCTGAAATTCGATTGTATTATCCTCGATATCGCCAACCCAAATATTCGAGAAGCCATCGCCGATGAGAAATATTTTGCCTGCGAACAGGATTGTTTTCGCAGAATTTCCGCCTTCTAATGCGAGAATCGAATCGGCGGAAAACGATATATCGGAAGTGCAATTTCCCTGCGGACATTCGCTAAAATTTGCCCCGCCATTGAATGGGATTGCAATATTTCGTGCGCAGCCGATGAACAGCCCGACAATTAAAAAGAACGCAAAGGTTATTAGAATTATTTTACGCATATCGTTTCCCCCGTTGCTTTCGATATTATTTCGGATATAAATATAATGTTTTCGCTCGATTGTCAAAGGCAATCGAATGAGATTTTAATGTTTTTTAAAATTCGGCGAGGAAATTCCAATTTAGGATAGATAATTAAAATAAATTAAAAAGTATTTTGTTATATCCGATTTGGATAGGATTCTCGACTATAACGAGCGAACGGATGCCCTATTATGTTATTTTTTTCAATCCCTTGTATCTGAAAGGGTAGATACCATGTATGTAAAGAGTTCATTTTTTCATAGTTATTTGACACTGTAATAAAAAATAATTGTGAAATTACTTGACATTTGGAATAATATCGATATGTTCGACAGCCACAAAAATTCAAACGCGGAGGTTTTTTATGCGAAAGTATGTTATCTGGATGTTACCCGCTGTTATTATCTTTTTGCTTCTGTCGGGATGCAGCAAAGAAACGCCGCAGGAAGAACCCGATACTGAAGAACCACAGGAATTTTTCTACGAGCCCGATATAGATAATACTTTTATCGACAGTGTCGTTGTAGAAGATACTGTGGCAGTTAATTCGATTACCACGGAAGCAGGTAGTTCGTTGGTGAGCGGAGATACTGTTGAAACGAGAGTAATCACAATATCGGGAGTAGTTCCTGATTTGAGTTCGCTTGGAATGAAATCCAGTTCCGACACGACGATAAGCCTTCACGCCGATGGTGGCAGTTGTATGACTCCAGGTCCTTGGAACGCATCGGACACTTTTACAACCGGTTTCACACAAACTATTTCCGTGAGTTACCAACACTATGGCGTAATGTGCACTGGCGATTATGGTTTTCAAGTTATTGTAAAAGACCTTTCAGGAACTATTTATTTTGAAAGAGACCTTCAAAAGGGAATTGGAATAGATATAGATACCACCTGGGGAACGCTGAACCTTCCACCAGGAACATATATAATAGATGTTTCCACTGTTACGGGAACAGATACCTATGTCAATTTAACCTATACCCCCGGCACGGGCGGTGTTCTCGGTGCGATGTTGGTTGTGTATCAAAACGGAAATCTATACCCTATTTCGGAAGCGGAAGCGGGAGCAAATTATTCATACACAATCGACCTCATTCGCGGCGGAAACACAATAAGGATACTCGTTGTTGGAAATTTCGACCCATCGGCTCAACTCGATATCGCAAATATTCTCGGAGCGTCCGATGTAATCGAATTGACCTGCATAACGGACGAAATAGCAATACGAGCGGTTATGACCTGGCAACTCGATAATTCCGATGTAGATTTGCATCTTGTTGCACCCGGCGGCAAAGTATTTTCGAGTAATGACTGCTTCTATGGGAATATGAATCCCCAATGGGGTGATAGCGCATCGACTTTGGACGACCCGATGTTGGATATCGATAATACTGAGGGGTATGGTCCCGAAACTATGGTTCTTCCTTCGCCGTTCGATGGACTATATACAATTGTAATTCATTATTATTCCGACCACGGTTCTGGAGACGCTCCAACAAGTGTTGTTATTACTCTAAACGAAGAAACGCAGCGGACATACGGTCCAAAGACATTGGTCGATGGTCAATTTTGGATTGTAACAGGTATCGATATTACCGACGGTGTTGCAGAATTCGCATCGGCGCCGGATTCAACTTCACTGTTTGAAAGCTCGGCAGCTCTATCGGAAAGCATACCGCAGAAAAGACGGTAATTTTAAATCTATACCACAAAAAAGACCCCCGCTAAATTTTCGGGGGTTTTTTGTAAATTAGAATATGAAAACTATTTTTCTTTTTTCGACTGCTCTGGAACGCCGCCGGGGAAATCTATTCCGATGCCGTATCGCGAATAACTCCACCACTTTCCTTCGGTGCCTTTTCCTGCGTAGGCATCTTTTCCGCCGAGGTCGAGCATCAGCCCGATGCTGCCAAAATCTCTGCGCCAGTTGCCATATCCCTGAACATTATAATTTCTTTTCGCAGCATAAGAGTCTTGCCCATTACCTTCATCGACGAGAATACCGATTCCGTTTGCGTTTCCTGCGCCCTGAGCGAGGTCCCAGGTAACATAGTTATCGTCGCCCGCTCTATCGTCGAGGAAACCGATGGCGAGGTCGTGTCCGCATCCCTGCGAAACGCCGTGAGCAACATAGGCATCGTTTCCTGATAAATCGACAAGTCCTGCTGCTGAAAGATGAATTCCGGCGCCTTGCGCATATTGATACGATATATAACTATCGTTTCCTCCATAGTCGTAAATGGAACCGAGCGAAAGCCAATAACTCGCCGCCTGCCCGAAAATGTCCGATTGATATACATCGTTGCCCGATTTTTCGATGAGCAGTCCCACTCCGCCTGAATAGTCGGGGCGAAAACCGTATCCAAAACCCTGACTTAATGTTACATTGTGGTCGGCGTATCGCAGTTTGTCGATGCTCGCTCCCGTGCAGATATATGAATCGTTCCCACTCTCGTCGCATATAATTCCCAGTCCGCCGACGAAGCCGAATGCTTGCGAATAAAGGTGCGCTTCGTATCGGTCGTATCCGCTCTTGTCGAATAGCAGTCCACCTCCACAGAATCCTGCGCCTTGAACGGCGGTGTGCCCGATATAAACATCGTCGCCGCCTTCGTCCCACAGAATTCCCCATCCGAAAATTCCCGTGCCTTCTGTGTGATGCAATCCGCGGTAATGGTCATCTCCTGCATCGTCGATGAGAATTCCAACTCCGCCGAGTGCGGCGCCGATGGAGAATGAAGCATCCGACCAATAGACATCGTTTCCGCTAACATCGATGCAAACGGAAAATTTCAGTGTCGTGTCGGTTCCGCCTGCTCCGCCGCGATATTCATCGTCTCCGCCGAGGTCGATGATCACAGCGCACGGAACGAGATACACGGTCGGTCCACTGCCACCAATGATGAACGGACCGAATTTCGTATCGGTATAATAGATGATATCGCCGAATGCGATAGTATCGGGTGCTGTTGCATTTCCCTGCTGCGGTTCTACTTCTTCGACGAGTTTGTTCACATTCCAGAGCGATTGTGCGACTCGCTGCGCAGCAGACAGCAGATGTTCCTTGTCCACTCTCGATGCGAGCGTAAAAAATCTTGTGTCGGCGCGCTCCTCTTCGAGTTCCCGCATATCCGCTTCTTCGAGCATCGACTCATCGACTTCATCGGCGAGTTTCTCTGCTCCAGGCATAAGATAGTCCGGACCGCGTGAGAACAGTGTGTCGATTTGGAATGAATCGAGTTGCGAAAATGCTTCGTCGATGTCGATTTCCGCATCGGAATATGTGGATATCAATATATCGAGCGATTTACGCAATTTGGGTGGAATATCGGTTTGCTCGGTCCACGGATTTTTATCGCTATGCTCGTTGAAAATGGGATTTGGCGGTTTCAAATCGAGGATTGGCGCAGCAACTTTCAAAAATTCGTCGCCTGTGGAAAAATCGAGTTGCTTCATCAAACTGTCCAGTATATCGGGAATATCGAGCGGGCGAGACATCGCTTCATCGACTATCGAAAGGCGGAACGGGTCGTTATCACTGTTCCTTTTCAGCGAAAGTTCCGCAGGCGTCATCTTTATCGCTTCGAGTGCTGTGGAAATCGCTTCGGAACGCGTTATTCCGCCATTTCCTTCGGCAAACGAAAGCGTGATAATAGATAAAATAAGCATTACAG
>JALTEE010000311.1 GCA_027007865.1 bacterium | reverse complement strand
GGAATTATCACGGCGATATTGTTCGCTCAATCGGCGGAGAATAATTTTACCGTAAATGTTCGAGTGGAATTTATCTCCATCGAATTGCTCGATTTGGGCGGAGCACCTTATATTTTATATACTACTGCTGAACTTGACCCCGGCGACACGGCATCGCAAGATTCTATCGACGGCGTATGGATACGGAATCAGAGCAACATAAATGTTGGATTGTTAGCGTGGGCTTATGACGATAGTTCTTATATTCCGAGCGATTCTATGCTCTGGGTTATAGATACGATTTCTGGAGATGACACTTGTGCTGTCGGCATTGCGATGTATAATTCAGCGAAATCGCCGAGCATTTTCGATGTGCACTGGTTGACGGAAACGCAGTCTGTCATCACATCGGCGATTTTGCCTGATAATGATAAATACGGATACATCTATTTTGTTGCACCGACGGATTCTGTAACATATTCTGAACCGCATCATAGAATTAAAATAACAATCGGTGCATTTCCGGAATAATTTTAATATTCAATATTAGAGACGAAGTGCTAACATTAAAAAAGTTCACTCAGAACAAGGGGGGTTGTATGAAGAGGTTAATCACAATAATACTTGCAGTCTTGTTTATTGCAAGCATTGCCGGGGCTGTGGAGGACAGCTTTACCATCACGGTTACAGTCGAATACATCGGTATCAATCTTCGCACTGCCGACGATGGTGCTGATTATGTGAACTGGCCACTCGGAACTGTTGCTGCAGGCGCAGTTAACACGATGACAACCGGTTCTGCGGGAAACCATGTGCTTGTTAAAAATGGCTCGAATGTCGCTCTTGATTTCTCCGCATATTCCACGACAGTAGCACCCGCATCTTGCGGCTATGGAACAGCGACAGCGTGGACAGCAGGCACAGCAGCAGGAGCAGATATCTATTTACTTGAAGGTGGCAAGGGAACAGTTTCGGCTGAACCTGGAACATACACTACATTTCCTGATATGGTAACACCAGGAACGGTGTATGCTGCCGCCGAACCAGCAGGAACTGACCACCACTTCTATGCTCGGTTCACTACGCCGACATCCGTTTCCGATGGCTGCGAACATACTATTACAGTGTTTATTGTGGCTCAATAGCACAGAAAGGAATTTTGTAAATGGTAAAAGTTGTAATGAGGATTCTGGTGCTGGCAGTTATTCTCGTGACTGCCAGCGCTGGATGGGCTCTAAAAGTTTCTCCCGGCTCATTCACGGCGCAAGATGTTCCGCTGGGGAAAGTAAAAGATTTGGGTATCAATCTTGTGTGCAGTGCTGAAGGAGCGAAATTTGTATCTGTTTCAGTAATGCCTCCAAATACCGAAATGCCTCAATGCACAGGATATCGACCACTGCCGAATATCGATTGGTTCATCATCGATAGCGAAACTCTATCGACCGATTCCACAGGAACAGCCCGTTCGAAAATGAAAATCTTCATTCCTGATTCGGCAAAATTTTATAACCAGCATTTTATTGCCCGACTATTCGTAACCGCTTCTGGCAGTGGGATGTTCCAGCCGGCGATTATCCCATATTATTTCATAGAAACTCCGCCGCTAAAAAATCCATCGGTGCCACCCGATGGGGAAATCGGTATAGCACCATCCACTGTCGACCTGAACATAAAAAAACACAGCGGAAGTTTTGTCCTCTTCAACAACGACACATCAACACATAAATACAAACTTACTATCAGAACCCCGCGGGGAGGTTCGCGAAGATTTCCAAACCTTTCACCCGGTTTTTCCACTATTGCCGATAGCACCGCCATAGTATTGAAATCGAAAACTGTAAATTTGAAAAGTGGAAAGAGAAAAAACATTTCCCTCGATTGGGAAAATTCAGATTCGATAGGCACTCCGCGAGAAGCGATCTTGCTAATCGAATCGGATAACGGCACCAATAACTTTGTGCGGATAAGAATGGAACTGAAATAATAGGGATGAAATTGCCGAAAAATACCGAATATGCTCTATATTTTGTCCTTACCCTAAGCGTATATGAAATTGTTTTGCTCGGTTTCAAGGTGTGATACACGCGTATAATTACAC
>JALTEE010000310.1 GCA_027007865.1 bacterium | reverse complement strand
GTTACGAAAATGTACACAAATTTGAGTTCCACAGGCGGAGACATACTTACATCTGCGGATAATTTTGTAGCGGCACTCAATAGCGGCTACTCGCTAATTAACCATTTCGACCACGGTAATCAGATTTATATCTCGTTCGGAATGTATTGCGATGGCGAAGGACTTACCCTTGCGGAAGTCGCTTCTCTCGAAAACGATTTTTATCCCATTCTCTACACATTTTCCTGCGATGTCGATAGATTAGACACCGACAACATAGCGAAATACTGGACGACAAATCCCGATGGCGGCGGAATCGCTATGTTCGCTCATTCGAACACCGCCTGGTCAACGCAATCATATATAGACGATAAAATGTGGCAGGTATTTTCCGAAGATAAGCCGAGATATGCGGGGGAACTTTTTGTAAATTGGCTACTCGACTTGTTAGGTCAACCATACGATATTTCGATATTAAATTTATCGGGGCATCCACTAACACCGATAACTCCATTTTCTCCCGAAGATTTCAATATAACAATCGACCACGATTATCTCGACTATTCAGATACGAATTTGACGATTACATTTTCGCCGGAAACTGTGCATCATTATTTGATAACTCTCGCATCCGAACACAGCGTTCTTTACAGGTCACCATCCACTTCTTCTGAAAACACGATAAGTTTCCATATTCGCAGCGAAGATACATTATGGTTGACCGTTCATACTCTGCCGATGCGGCAATTTGCGATTCCTGTTCATCCTCCCGCAGAAAAACACATTATTCCTATATCGGCAGAGCTCGATGAGGTTTGGGCTGATGGCGACAGCGTTCCCGAAATCGGCGAACTCGTGCAGTTGAGAATTCACTTCCAAAATGACGGTATGGAAGGCGGAAGCGATACATTCATCGCCCAAATACCATTTGTCGATTATTGCGATACATTTATTATCGATTCTGACGCCGACGATTCGACAACATTTTTAAGCGATTCAATTCCGCTGATATCTTTCGATGATACCATCACTGGACTGACTTCTATCCCCCTATTCGTCGAGAATGAACCACATAGAAGCGATACTTTTCAATTATCCATAGCGGGCTCCTCCGTCCATCCGCTATTCGTGAAATACTCGGATGATAACGATAATATTCCATCTGTGGGGGACACTGGAACATACACCGTGATATTTACCTACGATAGATATGGGAACATATTTCACGCAATCGCATCGTTTTCATCGGACTACATAGATTTTTTAGATGATTCCGTTCCGCTGCCAGATATGTATTCCGCTGTCTATGGCACTGTTTCGGCGCGCGGCGTCCTATCGGATACTATCACACAATTCGCTGTTGATGTTCACAACCCATTTTTTGGAAAAAGTTGGGATTTGGCAATATGCAATCCATCACCGCCCGAAAGCATTTCGGCAGAGCCACAAGTAGGCAAAATATTAATTCGGTGGAAACCTGTTTCTGGAATAGATAAATACATAGTTTGGCGCACAGACAGCGCATCGGGTGAATATAATATTATTACTCCAACTCCAATATTCAATTCCTATTACATCGACTCCGATATCGAAATATTGACCGATTATTATTATCGAATTTCATCAATAGATTCGTTTGGCAATACAAGCCTACCATCGGATTCTGTTCACGGATGGTCGGTTTTGCCTTATGTGGAAGGATTTCCTGTAAATCTTCCGCTCGGTGTCTGGACAGTTGCCGCACCTGTGATTTTCGATGCCGACGGCGACGGATGCAAAGAAATATATGTAGCAGATGAATCTGGCTTTATTTCGGGCTATCACTGCGATGGCACTACGATAAACGATACGACACCCATAATATTGGATAGTGGTTCGCAAACACTGCGCGGATTCTGGGCATCTCTCGATGCTGCCGATATAGACAATGATGGAACAATGGAAATCGTCGCCGCAGACCGTTCGTATCCTTGCAAAATATGGGCTATCGACGGTTTCGGAAATGTCAAAGATGGTTTTCCTATCACATTAAATGACAGAATATTAAAAGATTTTGCCCTCGCCGACCTAAGTAATGATAATACATATCAGATAATAT
>JALTEE010000309.1 GCA_027007865.1 bacterium | reverse complement strand
AAGTATAACATCACCGTTTGCATCTACCGAAAGAACTTTTGTCCCTGCAGGTCCTGCGGCAGAAGCACTTGTCAAATTGGTAAATCTTAAACCGCTACCTGTGCCTGTTATTTCAAGTTTGTTGTGAGGTGCGGCCGTTCCAATTCCGACACTGTCACTAAAATAAACCCTGTCATTAAAAACACTCACACCGTCAGCATAAACCCCGCCACTAAAATGACTATTGCCGTTAAAATATCCTGCCCAGAGAGCACCGCTGCCGTCTATATATCCTAAACCTGCCCATATAATACTTGAAAGTGCACCGACTACGCCACCAGAATTGTTCGCTGCTCCAGAGCAAAAACCATACACTCCAGCAGAATACTGCGAACTTGCGGAAATACCGCATATAGCATTATAACTATAAGTGCCCGAGATTCCCCATTGTGTTCCATCGGTGGATTGTGCACTTATATCGGCTTTAAGCCCATGCCCTGCACCACCTGTCGAGTTGAGCGTGAGACCCGAGCCTGTTCCGCTCCAGGTTTCACCCCAGTGATCATGTGAAGCAGATCCACCGACCAGATTCTGCCATGCCGAACCATCCCAGAGATAAGCAGTTTTATCGGTGGAATTGTAATAAATTCTTCCTTCACCGACTGCCGGAGATGATGGAATTCCACCAAGTTGCAAATAATCGCCGATATAAGCGTTGTCGGGGGTATAGAGACCATATCCATTGAATGCGAGATAGCCATCTACGGTGCCGCTGTATGTGTTTATTCCGTGAACACCCGCATATAAATTACTGGTTGAAACTCCTTGTATTCCGTCGTCGCCTTCGCTGTAACCTATCACGCCTTCCCAGAGATTTGACCTCGCGTATAGACCAACATCATCGTTTCCGTATCCATACAGTGCCGTTGCTGAGCGTGAACCACTACCTGCGGGAAGAGAAAGACCGCTTAAAGCAATGCCGCCTCTGCGAGTGCCATCGGTCATAACATAACCGGACGATTGCCTAATTGTATCGGCGATATTTAGAGCATAAGGGCTTGCGCCGAGTTCGTATCGGCAGATTTCCGCTCCGCCATCGACAGAAATAGCAAGCCAATATTGTTCCTCGAATGTTACGCTCGTTGGAAACGATGTCACCGAGCCGAGCATAACATTGTAAAGCCCATCGGAATTCAGCACCACACCGGAATGGGTTTCAGTCCATAATGCTGTTCCACCAACGGCAGCATCGTAGAGGGTGAATGTGATATTATGGCTGCCTGTCAATGGAACTCCACTGCTATTTGTCAGCCTGCCTTGATACGAAATCAGATGCGGGACATCGGCAAAAGCAAAACCAATAAACAGAATTGCTACAATCATTGCAACAATAGGCAACAGCCCGTTGGAATACATCTTGCGCATTGCGCACCTCCGAAATTAATTTAAAATTTCTCCCAATCATTCGTGCCTAATTACGGCATCGTAGCTTTTCAAAATTACTGGAAAATCTATAGTAATGGAACTTCCTGAAAAAGTGTTATCTGAACCAGCTTTAAAAATCAGTGTTGCATTGGCTGGTATATCAGCGGAATCGGCAATGGCATTTTCTATTCTATAATATGGGTCTCCTGGTGAACCATCATTATCTCCTGAAGTTGCACCAACGAATTTTATCGTATCTTTCGGTGCAATTTTCCTAACAATAGAATAATGTATAATGTGAGTGCTAAAAGTTGTCCAATAAGGAACATAATGAATACCATCGATAGTCGCAACTGCAAGTGTAGATTTGAACTGCATTTCATCTGGTAGAGGTAATCTATTATAACCTAATACCATCCACGCATGGTGTATATACGCACCTTGCCCCATTTGAACAGGTCTTAACCATTTTATATCATCGACAACGGCTTTTGCACCCTCACAAGTATCGGGCTCTGCGCAATTACAGGTATCAGGAGTTAAATCATGCCAATCATCTGGGCAATTACAGGTATCGGGACCGTCACAGCGAGCTAATGACGTGTCTTTTTCCGCATCCGTGTCGTAGTTAAAATGATCTTCATAAGCTGCTGCCGAAGCAAAAGCACCCGAACCAGCACTGGAATAATCTATATGTATCGATATACCAGCATCATAGGCAAGTCTAGCTACAGCGTATTTCTGGTCTCCTGTGCTAATACTATCATAAGCATGCGGCATTAAATCCCATCTATAATGAACAGTATCGAATTGTTCACAATATGTTGTATCATCATTTGACATATCATGTTCCCATAAAGTATCCAATGTCGCCAAATATGTGCTTTCCTGTGGTTCTGTCAATGAAGTGTCATAAGCTTCTTTAGCCATTTTATATATTCCCTTGTCCCATTCATCTCTCATCATAAGTTTTCCTCCGTCCGCGGCACTCCACATAAGCCTTCCTTTCCACGGGCAATGTGTAGAATCAAAAGTTGCCGGGAATGGATTAAATGGAAGCGGGCGAGAAGCCCAGTTCGGAGCATATTTTCGATGATATATAGTGCAATCAGAACCGACCCCAACATGAGGCCATTGCCAATATCTCAAAATAATCGACATAGAATGCGCTACACAGCCATCAGGAGTTCGCTCTTTGCAAAAATCGCTGTGTAAATATGGAGTTAGCGAATCGAAGGGCCACCATTGACGATTATCCCAGTATGGCACACTTTTAAGAGACATAGAATCTGGTCCACCCCAAAATCCCATCGATTCCATCACTTCATCTATTCTACCATCTGCAAGTAATCGCCAATATCTCTCTCTTTCGGGTATCAATTCATTAACTATCATACCTTGTTGTTCTTTTTCTAATTTTTTGACACCATACGCAATGGCTTCGAGCATATATCTTGCTTCTTGTTCAGCATCACCTGAAAATGAGGCAAAAGGGCTGTAAAAGTAAACTGGCAACATATAGTTTTTCGCTCCGCATATACAAAATCCACCTTGTTCTATATTTGCTATATATGCAACGGTATCATTAGATGATACATAAGGTATCAATTCTTTAATTACAGCATCAGGTCTATTGTCAGCCGTAATATATCTAACCCAATTTGTCACAGCGGATTTAATCTCGCGTTCAGTAAGTTGGTTTGCCACAGTAGCGGTAATACTGAATAGGAGCAATATATATATAAGTATTTTTCTCGTGAAAATCATAATTCCACCCCTATCTAATTTATTGTAAGGTTACTATGACCAATACTAATCCTTTCCCATCTTCGAGAGAAGACATAGCTTTCCCGATAATAGCGCCGCGAGCTTTATCATAATCTGTTACTTTCATCGCATAGCCTGGCGTCCCCGATGTGGTTAGTAAATCACCTGGATGAATAGGTGCGCTCGATGCATCAGCCAAACAATATACTCTACCAGCGACAGCAACAGGATATTTACCATCTGCTTCTTCAGTCCCACTCTGACTCAGAACCATACCGGTTTTAATTCCTCCAGCACCGCTAACAACACCAAGGACGGTCGGGTCATAGGGTTTAGAACTAACAACAAGTTTACCTTTCTCATTTTTGTCAATGCAAACAAGCATACCGGGTAAAATTTTGTTCAAATTAGTTGGCTTCGGTTTTTTAATCTCAAATTGTTCAGAGAGGTCAGAACCACCTGTTATCTTTATTGCACCATTCACTTCAAGTTTTTGCGTAGGATTAGTGGTTCCAATTCCAACATTGCCACTGAAATAACCATTACCGTTGAAATATCCTGCCCAATTTGTTCCGCTTCCACCTGCATATCCATATACCCCGTAATTTGTTCCACTTCCGCCATATACACTTCCATACACACCATAATAAAAAGCAGAACCGGTTGGATAAACATTACCTTCAACGCCTGTATATCCACCCTTGAAATACCCGCCATAGCCATAAAAGTCTGTTGTTGCACATTCACCATATACAGCATAGTTATCTGCCAAAGCTTCCGTATTGATAAAATTTGCTGTTCTTGAAGCTGTAGCAGATGTTACAGTGAGAGGATAATCGGGCGATATCGTTCCAATACTAACATTGCCTCCAAAATGGCCATTGCCATCAAAACACCCTGCCCAATTTGTTCCGCCTCCATCTGCATATCCATAAACTCCATATTTTACTCCACTATCACCATGTGCTATTCCACAAACTCCATATTTAAATCCGCTATCACCATACGCATACCCATAGACACCATAATTGCCATTATTACCACCGGCAGCTTTTCCTTCAAGTCCATATCTATATCCACTGCCATCAAGTATCGCATCGGCATAAACTCCGCAGCGTCCACCTACAAAATGCCCGCCGAAACCATAATAAGGGGTGTTTGCGCATTCGCCATACACAGCAGAGCTATTTGTTGAGTCTTTCATATTAGTAAAACTTGCTGTTCTTGAAGCGGTAGCGGATGTTACAGTGATGGGATAATAAGGTGTTGTTGTTCCAATACCAACATTGTCAGAAGCGTTAGTAGCATACATATAGCCAGTTCCGGCACCTGTCCAATCATTATCGGCACTACCAGTGGCATCCGTAACAAGTATAACATCACCATTTGCATTTACCGAAAGAACTTTTGTCCCTGTAGGACCTGCGGTAGAAGCACTTGTCAAATTAGTAAATCTTAAACCACTCCCTGTGCCTGTTATTTCAAGTTTGTTGTGAGGCGTAGTTGTTCCAATGCCGACATTGTCAGAAGTGTTAGTAGCATACATATAGCCAGTTCCGGCACCTGTCCAATCATTATCGGCACCACCGCCTGGTTTGTATTCAAGGTTTCCACTTACATCGGTGCCAAGAAACTGGTTTGTAGGTGCGGAACCATCCACATAAAGCTTGCCGGAAAGATAGAGGTTGCGCCAATTGTATCCCGAAACGCCGAGGTCGTATGAGTTATCATTCCACGGTGCAAAGTTTTTATTAACCTCGAGTGCATTGTCGGCGGAAAACCATGATATATGCGCATTATCAGGTTCGCTGAAATAGATATCGTTTCCAGTAACTCTCAAGTCGCTTTCAAATACTTGCGTAGTGCTTTTGCGAATAGTATCGGCGATATTTAGCGCATACGGACTCGCGCCGAGTTCGTATCGGCAGATTTCCGAGCCACCATCGACGGAAACAGCGAGCCAATATCGTATCGAAAAATCTACAGTCGTCGGGAATGGTGTCACCGAGCCGAGCATAACATTGTAAAGCCCATCGGAATTCAGCACCACACCAGAATGGGTTTCAGTCCATAATGCTGTTCCACCAACAGCAGCATTGTAGAGGGTGAATGTGATATTATGGCTGCCTGTCAATGGAACTCCACTGCTATTTGTCAGCCTTCCCTGATACGAAATCAGGTGCGGGACATCGGCGAGCAATAAGCTCGTCAGGAGAAGGAATACAACGACATAAGTTTTCATTTTTCCCCCCTGGTTTATTTTTTACTTTACCTTTCTATTCCTTCCAAAAACTCATTTTTATATGCTTCCTGCAATTTATTCTAACTTCTTATAAGAGAACTACTTTTACCTCCAATTTTTGGATTTTTTACCTCCATGCCTAACTCATTGTGTCTCATAGTGATAGATATTTCCTGTTGTCTCTCATCTGTCCCGACAGGGCGGGACACCTTCTTCCGAAGAGAGAAGGTAATCCTCCTTTCTCCTTGGGGAGAAAGGAGTTAGAGGATAGAGGGGATAAATAAAAACGCATATCAAAGAACTCAAAAATCACCTATTTTGCAGGGTTCATCTATCATACTTCTACCAGCTAACGAAAAATAATGAGTAGATGACAATAAATTTATACCACAACCCAGCACCTCATAATTATCTCATCCCTGAATAATTATAGATATCCGATTTTGCAGTATCAGCTTCGGCACGATAAATAAACAATGTTCCCGCCGTTGCATATACAGATATTGTATAAGCGTTTGAAATAGTATTTGTAAATACACTTGCGATTATCGGAGTTGTAGGAATTATATTAGAAATAATGACCGTATCTGTTGTAGCATTAGCCCCGAAAGTGTCTTGCCCCGCTATAAATATCGTAGTATCTGGATATGCGCCGAGAGAATCTCGAATTGCATTGGTAATTGTTGTATCTGGATAAGAATTGAGAGTGTCCCATGTAAAATCATATACAGAATCGAAATCAAACCTTGCGAAAACCGTGTCTGCGTAAAGATTTTGTGAAACGAACACATCGCCGTCCGTTTCAACGACCAGCGAAGCGTGCCCAACCTTGATTGGATTATCCGCGTCGAATCTCGTTGTATCACCATCGTCGTAAATCCAGAAACTGTCAGCCTGCGTGGCATCCACACCATAATAGCGATTGCCATTGTCTACAAAAACATTACCATTTATGTGCAATTTGGCAAGTGGCGATGTTGTCCCGATACCGATATTGCCATCGGGTTGGATGTGGAAAATACCATCTTCCGCCTGCGTTAGACCGATATGGAAATCGGAATTTGCCGGTGTCGCAAGATTTCTGACGCCGATATACCAATTTTCAGATTGCGCTTGAATTTCGATGAACTCATCGGTGCCGTCATTATTCGTGGCGCCGCCACCTGTGATAACATCGCCGATAACCTGCAATTCCTGCGATGGCGAATTCGTCCCAATACCGACATCACCGTTCACATAAGCATCGCCCGAGACTATGAGCGAATCATTCACCTTTAGATTATCATCGACAAATACCGTGTCGCCGACTGCTTGAATAGAATCTACGATGAGTTCACCGTTCACATAAAATTGCGCCATCGTCCAAATCGTGTCGCCGTCGGCGCCGCTGACGCTGCGAAGCGTATCGACATTTATCAGCGAGCCGGAAAGGTTCGACCATACAGCATCCGTGCCATTCGTCATAAGATATTGCCCGTTCGCGCCGAGACCCGTGCCGTCGTTAAGTCCGCTGTTGATAGTCAAATCCCCGCCGACTGTGGCTGTTCCAGTTATCGAAGCGTTATTTGTTACGCTCAAATCGTTGCCGACGAGCAAATCTGTTCCCACAGAGCAACTGTCGGTTATGAAAGCGTCGCCTGCAATAGTGGCGTCTCCAGAGATGTTC
>JALTEE010000308.1 GCA_027007865.1 bacterium | reverse complement strand
GGTGTTGACGGCCTTCTGTACCCCCTCCCGCCCAGATTCCTCGTCGGCTGCGCCTCCTCAGAATGACACCGGGAAACAAGGCTTCGCCTCGTCAGAATGACATATCCCCCACCACTACTGTCCCAACGTTTTGTGCAGGAATAGACGTAAGGCCTTAATTTCTCGGAGAATATAGCAAAACATGACCTGCATCGACTTGAACGCTGACCTACCATCGGAGGTAAAGCTTTGGAAGGAGTGGGTCTATGTACACTGGTCAAACCGTATTCTCTCAGGTCATGGCGTTTTTCCCTCTGCGACAATTTCACACTTGTGTGAAGCGTTACAAGGGCAACTACAAGGTTCAGCGTTTCTCGTGTTTGGATCAATTCCGAGTCATGGCGTTTGCACAGCTGACATATCGGGAAAGTCTGCGAGACATCGAAACGTGTTTGCGCGCGATGCAACCGAAGCTCTATCATATGGGCATTCGCGGTGGCATTTCGCGAAACACGTTGGCGAATGCGAACGAGGTTCGTGACTGGAGAATTTACGCTGATTTTGCGCAGATTCTGATCGGCAAAGCCCGTCGCCTTTACGTGGATGAGGACTTTGGTCGGGAGCTTCGGGAGGCTACGCTTTACGCGCTCGATGCCACCACCATTGACCTGTGTTTATCGTTGTTCCCGTGGGCGCATTTTCGAAGATCCAAGGGGGCCATAAAACTCCATACGCTCATGGATCTTCGAGGTAGCATCCCTTCATTCATCCACATACCTGACGGTAAGTTACACGACGTGCATGTATTAGATATGCTGCTCCCAGAAGCCCGCGCGTTTTACGTGATGGACCGGGGTTATCTGGACTTCCAACGACTTTTTCGTATCCATCAATCCCAGGCGTTCTTCGTTACGCGAGCACGAAGGAGATTTCGTTTCCGGCGTCGTTACTCTCATTCGACCACAAATGAGGGTGGAGTTCAGTGCGACCAAACCATCGTGTTAGCTACACCCGTTCCAGCGAAAAAATATCCCGACCCTCTTCGGCGCATTCGTTACGTCGACCCGACGACAGGAAAGCGCTTGGTATTTCTGACAAATCACTTCCAGCTACCCTCCCAAACAATAGCCATGCTTTACAAGTCTCGCTGGAGGATCGAACTCTTCTTCAAGTGGATCAAACAACATCTGAGAATTAAGGCGTTCTTTGGTACCTCCCAGAATGCTGTGAAGACCCAGGTCTGGATCGCCATCTCAACATATCTTCTCGTCGCCATCCTCAAACAGGAACTCGGATTAGAACAAAGCCTCTACACGATCCTACAGATCCTGAGCGTTACCCTCTTCGAGAAAACACCGCTGTTACAAGCACTTGCGATGTCGGATTACAGAAGTCAAGACCCTCATATTTGCAAACAACTGACACTATTCGACTAACGTTGGGACAGTAGTGATCCCCCACATGTCATCCTGAGCCCATTACTCCTCCCACTGTCCGTATGATAGGTGATGTGTTGGGGTGGCCCTTGGTACTGTCTGCTGGCCGAGCCGCTGGGCGGTGGCCTAGCTTGAGAATGATATGCCCCCCGGCGCAAGAAAAACGGGCAGCGAGTCGCCGGATACCAGAGTGCATCATGGTGATGCCCAACCGTTTACGGACATGCGCTCGCTGCCCCACACCACGTGGAGGTGATGCTATGAGGAGTATAACGGAAGGCAGGCATGAGCTGGTGACGATCGGAGTTGACCCGCATCCTGGCAGTTTGACCGTGAGCGCTGTGGGTGCGCACGGGCAGATCCACGGCCAGCTGAGGGTCACCAACGACGAGTGGGCCTTCGAGACGGTGATCGGATGGGCCGAGCGATTCGAGACTCGGCGGTGGGCCATCGAGGGTCCTGGGAACCGGTACATCCGGGACTTTGTCACGACGCTGCTGGATCGGAAGGAGAAGGTATATCCGATCGCGCCGGCGATGACCGCCCAGTATCGGAGCCGGAGGGCGCGGGGGAAAGATGACGAGATCGATGCCACCAACGCTGCGCGGGCGCTGCTCGCCAACGAAGACCTGCCGATCTACGAGCCGATGGAGTACGAGGCTGAGCTCAAGG
>JALTEE010000307.1 GCA_027007865.1 bacterium | reverse complement strand
GAATAAATATTAAAAAGGAACAAATGTGCAGCAATTTCAAATCGAGAAATTATCGAGTGAGAATTCTTGTTTAGCGCTCTTTTATGTAGTAATTATCGCACCGATGAATATAATCGTATCTGCGATGAACTCGATATATGTTCCCTTTCTCGTGGCTCGCATCGCAACGAGTAAAAGCAATAGCCACATAGTGGAGATAGCGAAAAATACTCCATCGAGCAAACATCCATATGTTACCGCCGGGACGATTCCTATAACTACAGCAATTGCACCAAAAATTACGGAGATTTTCCCGCCGAACATTGCCGTAAAAGATTTTCGCTGAAGAATTCTATCTGTTTCAAGTTCTTTCAAACCCATCGTCAATGCGCGCAATCCACCCAAAACTGCTATCGAGAGCCCAACAATCGGTTTGGCAATCGCTCCGAGAAAAAATACGAGAACAATCCATAGAACCATAAGCATAGCATCTTTTATTGAGGATGGCAACAAGCGCTCGAAAACAGATAGTTTCCAATATAAAATAGAAAAAATTGTGGTAAGAGAAGAAACCAATATTGGAACAAAGCCAATTTGAAATGATACCGCAGTAGAAAGAACAAGCGCTATAATCGATACGGGCAGCAGGATTTTTCTTGTTTGCCTGACAAATTGGACTTTGTTGGGATCCATTAGTGCCAATCCTTGCCATTCACGATTTTCGTATAAATTTTGTGCACCAAAGAATATAGCCGCTGTTATGAGTCCCCGCAATACAGGCATAGAAAGGCTGAATCTACTTGCCAACACACCTGTCAATAAGCCTGCCGAAATGGCAGCGAATAAATTGCTGCGCAGCATTGCATAGGCGATATTTTTCAGCCATCGCCATCGCCAAGGCGGGAGAAATCTTTGGTGTATTATTTCGAGATGTTCGACAACACGAACAATTATCCAGTTCGGCGTCGAAGCACCAGCGACAACCGCAACACGCTCTATACCATCGAAATCATCGGGAGAAATGTCGTTTTCCGTTTCAACCCAGAATGTTGGAAGTCCTGTCGCAGAAGCCATCTTAAAGAGCCGTCCTGTATTTGCGCTATTTTTGCCACCTATCACCACAAATGCATCGGATTCTCGCGAAAGTTCCTCGATTTCATCCTGCCGATACGATGTTTCCGAGCATAGCGTATTTTTTATTACGGCATTGGGAAATTTTTCTCTGACCGCATTCACCACAACATCATAAGTGCGCCTATCCATAGTAGTTTGCACAACCACAACAACCTTTTCCCACAACGGCAACGATTCGACTTCACCAGGCGAAGATACAACAGCGACGGGACCGACAACTTCGCCTTCTATTCCAATTACTTCAGCGTGTTCTCTGTCGCCGATGATTATCGTGGCATAGCCATTGTCCGAATATTGTTTGACAACTCTATGGACATACGCCACTTTTGGACAGGTTGCATCAAAAATGTCGAAGCCCGCTTCAGAAATTTCTTTTTTTACTTTAGGTGCAACACCATGCGAACGAATCACTACAATATCACCGGGCTCGCCATCCGAAGGCGATTCCAACACATCGATTCCCTTTTCATTCAGCATTTCCACAGTCTGCGGATTGTGAATGAGCGGTCCATAGGTAAATATTTTTCTGCCACGCTGCTCGTCTGCAATTCGCAGAACAAGTTCCACGGCGCGTTTAACTCCGATGCAAAAACCAGCGCTCTTTGCAAGTCTTACTTTCATTTTTCCCCGAAATATATTTATACATAAATTATTCGAGACATTTTTAGAAACAAGTTATTTCAAGATTGTTTTGCAAAAATAATATATTGGATGTACAATCATTCGAAAAATGAATGAAACATCGTCTCGAAATCGCGGATATTCCCCAATTTATTTTAGACCAAATTCCCATGGACAAAATGCTCGCCGGCTTTAGGGCTTTCATGGTGGAAGACAGTGCCCATTTTGACATTGAAGCCCTCTTCATGAAGATAATCCAGTGGCTCGAGTCATTTAATTGGACCATGATCCCTCTCGTGATCACCCCTCTTGAAGAACAGGTGCCGTATGGGCTATTTCTCCAAACGATCCGCCATATTCTCAACG